>CAYYSC010000151.1:0-7599 GCA_964474065.1 uncultured Rhodospirillales bacterium
TATCCTCGCCAACGACGATGCAGGCATTGCCCGGACCTGCCCAGAGGCTCGAATTGGCGCCTATCCTGACCCGATCTTTCAAGACGATGTTGTGGGCGTTCGCAAAGCTAGCGGTAGGGCTGATCGCAACCGACTTTCCCAGGGTCGCTTTCCGTAGTTCCTGGACGTGCGTGTAATTGTAATAATTCATAATCTTAAATCCGTGAGCCCAAGCCCGCGGATCGAAGCTGGAAAGCACAAGTCTAAAGAACCGTTGGGTCCGGCTCTTGTCGACCTTCTGGGTTTTTCTGCTCATGATTTCCACGCACTCTCATGCCGAAGGTTTGTCGGTCGACGGCCTTGTTGTCCGATAAGCCACCTCAATCGGCCACGCAAGGTTTGTCAGGCTGTCCTGATGCCGCATGAGGCGCAATAAGACATCAATGTGCACTCGAAAGTCGTACGACCGAGTGCCTTCAAGAGTTCCGTTCAAATTGCCCGACGGTCTCGTTAGGGTCACTCTCAGCATTCACCACGCCCTAGCGGGTTCGCCGAATTCCGGTTAGAGAGGGAGGCTCCCGCAGCATGGAGAGCATCTCTTGGCCACCGCATCTCCTCCCACACTCGAGGCCTTGACCGAAGGAGTCCTCGCTGGCGGCCGGGCCATGCTGGGCCGGGCGATAACCCTGGTCGAGAGTCGCAATCCCGAGCGCCAGGAGCAGGCGCAGGAACTGCTTCACCGGCTGCTGCCTTATGCCGGCAAGGCGCAGCGAGTGGGAATTACTGGCGTGCCTGGCGTCGGCAAATCCACCTTCATCGAAAGTCTGGGAACCAAATTGACGGCGGAAGGAAGCAAGGTTGCCGTCCTGGCCGTGGATCCGACTTCCTCACGCACTGGCGGCTCGATCCTCGGCGACAAGACTCGCATGCCGAAACTGGCCTCGGACCCGCAGGCGTTCATCCGGCCCAGCCCCTCCGCAGGGTCGCTGGGCGGCGTGGCGCGGGCGACGCGGGAGACGATGGTCCTCCTCGAAGCCGCCGGCTACGACGTGGTGCTGGTGGAGACCGTGGGTGTCGGCCAGTCGGAGATCACGGTTGCAGAAATGGTCGATTTCTTCCTGGTGCTAATGCTGCCCGGTGCTGGTGACGAGCTGCAGGGGATCAAAAAGGGCATTCTGGAAATTGCCGATATGGTCGCGGTGAACAAGGCCGACGGCGATAACCGGCGGCGTGCCGAGGCGGCGAAGCGTGAATACGAGGCGGCACTTCATATTCTGACCCCTGCCTCGCCTAACTGGTCGCCGCCCGTGGTCTTGTGTGCCGGACTGACCGGGGAGGGGCTGGACGAACTCTGGCAGAAGATCGAAGAGCACCGCCGAATTTTCACCGAAACCGGCGAGCGGGAAGAGAAGCGGCAGGGACAGCAGATCCGCTGGATGTGGGCGATGCTGGAAGACCGGCTGATCAGCAGTCTGCGCTCGGCCCCCGCGGTGCGGGAGGCATTACCGTCCATCGAAGCCGATGTGGCCGCGGGTGTTCTGACCCCCTCCCGCGCCGTCGACACGCTACTGGCAAAGTGGCGGGCGAGCCTGTAAGCGAAGCTTCCTGTGCTGACCGCCCCGGACGAGGCCCGGGGCTTGCCTTGGCGCCGGAGAATTAAGCTAGCGTCTTCTTGAATACCTCGGCAGTTCGGCCGTTCGCCAGGTCGGCATTTTCCTTGTTGTAAGGCTTGCCGCCAATCCGCGCGAAGGCGTGGTCCATGCCCGGATAGCTGTAAATGGTGACGTACGGGTTCCCGGAGAGTGCGTCTTTCACCTTTTGCTGGGCCTCCTTTGGCACGAAGCCGTCTTCCTCGGCAATGTGCAGCACCAGCGGCTTGGAGATGTTACCGGCTTCGCCCAGCAACTCCTCGATGCCGACGCCATAATAGCCGACATTGGCCTCGGCATCGGAGCGCGTGGCCATCAGGTAGGCAAGCTTGCCGCCCAGACAGAAACCCACCGTCCCGACCTTGCCGTTGCTGCCGCTCATGGCGCGGGCATGAGCAAGCGTGGCTTTGAGGTCGTCGATTCCCTTGTCGAGATCGAACCCTTGGTAGAGCTGGAACGCCTTCTGCCACTCCTCGTCTGTCTGGTCGGTGATGTCCACCCGTGGCTCCTGCCGCCAGAACAGGTCCGGAGAGACCGCCAGATAGCCCTGGTCGGCCCAGTACTTTGCGATCTCGCGCATGGCGTGGTTCACGCCGAAGATTTCCTGAATGCAGAGCACGACGCCGTTGTTGCCGCCGGCTGTCGGCTTTTCCACGTAGAGACCAAATTCGCCGCCGTCATTCGCTTTGACAGTCGTCCACTCGCCCATTGTCTTGACCTCCGGATTCAGGGGGAAATGCGGCGTGAACCCTATCGCCGTTCTGGCCGCAACGGAAGCGCCTCGAAGAGAGGCGCTTACAGAATGGCATCAGCAGAAGAAACGAGCGAATCTTGGTTGCTGCCGCGGATATGGCTGACCAGTTCGTAATGGTCCGGCAGAAAGGCGACCAACTCCTTTTTCTGCGCCAGCAATTCAGCCTGGTAGCGCTCCCAGTCATCCGGGCGGGTGGCATGCGAGAGCGGCAACGGGTTGTCATCATAAAAGCCCTTGCCGAACAGCACGTATTGATAGTTCCAGTAGTTGAACAGGTGCACCTGCCCCAGGTCGTTCGGCCCCGGCAGGACGTGGCGCCAAAGCTCCAGTCTTTCTTTCACCGTCTCCGGCACCACGATCTCGTTCCGTGCCGCCTGCCAGAAGGGGTCTTTTCGGTTGTTCAGGAGGTAATGCGTGACGATGAAATCCCGGATTTCCTCCTGTAGCGCTGCCATATGCTTGTTGTAAGAGTTGGCGACCGGCTCGGGAAAGGCGACGGAAGGCCAGTTATTCACCAGGAAACGCGCCGCCATCTCGATCATGTAGATTGCAGTCGCCTCCAGCGGCTCGATGAACCCGCCGGACAGGCCGATGGCGATGCAGTTCTTGATCCAGGACCGTCGCGCGCGGCCGACGCGCATGCGCAGAATGCGCGGCTCCAGCCCGTCTGCGATCGGGCCGAGATGGGCCATCAGTTCGGCTTTCGCCTCCTCGTCGCTCTTGAATGCGCTGGAAAAGACATAGCCGGTGCCGACCCGGTTATAGAGCGGCACGTTCCAGACCCAGCCCGCGCTCAGCGCCGTTGAGGACGTGAACGGGATCAGCTTGGTGGTATCGGCATGCGGTATCTGCACGGCGGCAGCGCTGTCGTTCAGCAAATGGTCGCTGTAAGAGATGAACGGCTCTTCCAGCGCGCCATTCAGGATCATGCCGCGGAAGCCCGTGCAGTCGATTACCAACTCCACCGGATGCTCCCCGCTTTCAGCGAGGGTCAGGGAGGCGATGGAGCCGCCCTCTGCCCTGTTGACCGCGATCACGTCCTCGCGGATGTGCTCCACTCCTCGTCCGGTGGCCGTTTCCTGCATGAACTTCGCGAACAGCCCGGCATCCAGATGGTAAGCATAGCCCATAGGACGCTCGAAGTGCTTGGCCTGCTTCGGCCGTGGCCCCTTCAGCCGGGCAACGACCGACAGGGTCGGCGTGACGCTGTCCACGAAATCTTGCTTCGCGAACACCTTGAAGCGCTGGAAAGCGTAGCCGGGCGACTGGTCGTTCAGCGTGTAGGGCGTGTTGAACGGGGTGAAGAAATCGCGCGAGGTGCCGTCCGGCCACTCGTTCCAGTGCTTGAACAGCACGCCCATCTTGAAGGTGGCGTTGGTGCGCCGAAAGAATTCTGCCTCGTCGATGCCACATTGGCGCAGGATCAGGGCCATGCCCGGCACCGTCGCCTCGCCGACGCCGACAGTCGGCACATTCGGCGATTCGATCAGGGTAATCCGGGTGTCGTCCTTACCGGGTCGCCATTTCAGATAGGTGACGAGCACGATGGCGGTCAGCCAGCCGGCGGTGCCGCCGCCGACAATGGTGATGTTCTTGACGGGCTCGGCCATGACGGTCCCACGCTTTGCCAGAGGGAATCGCCGGCGACTATGCCCAAGCCCGGCGATTCGCTCAACGCTCCGAAATCGCCTCCATGGCTTCTTCCGCCGCCCGTTCGCCACTGAGCCAAGCGCCGTGCGCCGCGGTGAAGAAATAGGGGTGCGTCGCTTCCCCGGCGAAGAACAGGCGGCCATCTACCGGCCGGGCCAGGTCCGCACGCGGGTCCCCGCCGCCGGGCGTCATGGCTGAGTAGGCCCCCCAGATCCACGGCGTGGCGCCCCAGAGCGAGGCACGGGCGCCGCGCACCCTGGTCTTGACCGCATTGCCGTACATGGCGGCGTACTGGTCCAACACGAAGGCGATCTGCGCGGCCTCGCCTTCCGGCTCCAGCGCACGCGCCAGCGAGGCCTCGATGAAGGCCTCGGCGATAGGGCGGCCATATCGGCCGAACCGGACGGAGATCTGCGCGCTGCGGGCGGAACACCATTCGGGGTCGAGCCCATCGAACCGCACGACCACCTTGTTCGCCCGGCCGAGCGGCAGCCGCTCCAGCGCCGCCTGCTTCCAGTCCGGCAAGGCGGGCCGGAAACGGATGCGCTGGAGCGCTGGCGGGGACCCAGTCAGGATGACGGTGCGCGGCCGCAACACGCCCGCGGGCGTCACCAGGGAGAGCCGCCCGCCCGGCGCGTCCTCGATCGAGAGCACCGGCGTCTGCCGGTAGATAGCCAAGCCGCCGGCGCGCCGGGCAATGCGGGCGCCGAAGCCGGTGGGCACGGTCCAATTCTCGCCCGTATCGCGGTACCGGGCCCAGTCCAGTGCGCCGATCTCGGGCGGCGTGACGCTGGTATAGGCGCCGCACCACCATTCGAAATGGCGGCGGAAGTGCGGCTCGCCGGAGACCAGCGTATCGACCGGCGGATCCTCGCCCCGTTCGCCCGCCTGGGTGATCACGCGTTCGCAGGCGCGGACGTAGGCGGCGATGGCGGCCTGCTCCTGGCCGCTCGCCCAGCGGGCCAAGTCGTCCAGGTACAGGTAGGAGGGGTCGAGGTCGTGGCCGAAGCTGTCCTTCGGCGCGTTGGCGAGCGGGTTTTCGTCGGCCGAATGCAGCCAGGTGCAGCCGAGGTCGACCGGATAGCCCAGGGAATGGTCGGTGAGGCCGCGTCCGCCGATGCGCGCCGCTGCTTCCAGCACGACATAAGAGGCGCCCGCCGCGTCCAGCTTGCGCGCGGCGGCAATCCCGGCCGCGCCGGCGCCGATGACTACGATGTCAGGATGGGAACTCATGAAAGCACGCTCCGTTCTGGCGGAGGCCGTTTCAGCGCGCTTTCGGGGTGGAACGCAAGGGGGGATTCAGCGGCCCGCCATCATCCGGGTCGCCTCGTACGTCGCCACCGTCTCGCCCTTCTGATTGACGATGTCGTTGCGGGTTTTGACGATGCCGCGGTTGCCCTTGGACGTCTCGCGCACGCTCAGGACCTCAACCTCCACATGAATGGTGTCGCCGACATTGGTCGGCCCCAGCACTTTCAGGTTGCTCTCCAGCATGGCGAGCCCGGTGTGCTGCATCGTGGCCTGCACCAGCAGCCCCTCAGCAAAGCAGTAGCAGAGCGCGCCCGGCACCGGCCGGGCTCCCTGGATCGCGCCCTGGCTGGCATAGGTGACGTCGGTGAAGATCATCTCCACCATGCCGGTGGCGTTGATGAAGTTGACGAGATCCGCCTCGGTGATGGTGCGGTTGATCGTGCGGAACTTCTGCCCGGCTTCGAGATCGTTCCAGTGCAGGCCAAGGCCGACATAGTCCATCGATGGCGGTATCCTGTCGAAGATGCAGTGGCGGGTTGGATCGCCGGCGGTGAGCGATAACGGCTCGGCCCGGCGCTGTCCATGCCGGCGGCGGTGACGCCGCGCCGAATGGCGGCGGAACCCCAACGCCCCAAGGTCCGATAACAAGTGATGACAATGCCGTCATCGCCGGGCCTCTGCCCGTGGACGTGGGCGGGGCACGGGCCTATTTGTGAAGGCATTCGTTACCCACTGATAGGATCGGAGAGTTCCATGCGCAGCCTCGCCCTTCCTCTGATCGCCGGGCTGGCGATGATCGCCAGCGTCCTGTCAGCCGCGCCGGCGGCGGCCACGGAGCCCGTCTACCAGACCTTCTTCGGCACCGCGATCGACGGCACCGACCCGGTCGCCTACTTCACCGAGGGCCGCCCGGTGGAGGGCTCGTCGGACTTCACCTATGAGTGGAAGGGCGCGACCTGGCGGTTCGCCTCCGCCGCAAACCGGGACAAGTTCATCGCCGAGCCGGAGCGCTACGCCCCGCAATACGGCGGCTACTGCGCCTGGGCGGTCGCCCAGGGCTCCACCGCGTCGACCGACCCGGAGGCCTGGAAGATCGTCGACGGCAAGCTCTACCTGAATTACGACCAGGACGTGCAGGCGAAGTGGGAGGGGGATATTCCCGGCAACATCTCTGCCGCGGATGGGAATTGGCCGAAGGTGTTGGAGTGAGGCTGTTGTTTTAGGTGTCAGAACGGTCGAAATCGACGCGATTTCGCAAAACAACCATTGATAGCAGAAGGTGCAGCGTGCGCATCTGGGTGCACCGGCTCTTAAAGGCAGCTAGGCGGACGAAGCGGCCGGTCGTTGCAGGTGTAGCCAGAGCTATTCTGAGCGGCGGCAATGCGAAGGGAGCAGTATTTGCAAATCCAGCCAATACACTTGATCCGGAGATTTTGGCTGCCGCGACGCAGCCACTTAAAGCGAATGGTCGTCGGTGTTCCGACTTGAGATTTTGATTAAATGTCTTGAAAGATGCGGACTTATCCCCGGCAGTTTAGCCGGAGGCTGATTTCAGGTAGCTCCGGCGCAATGATTTGAGCCTCCTGACCCGCGCGCTGCGTTGCGTCGGCCTCTGCCGGCGGGATGGGTCCCATCAGGTTCAGAGCAAGCGCTTTTGATCCAAATAGGCGATTGCTACGTACATGTCGCGTGATGAGAATGAAAATTGTCGGAAAAGACGAGGTCTAATCTAATACAAAGGGTTAAGTAAATGTTCGCTGATGCGAGGAAAAAAGTTGCTTTTGCGTGGAAATTTATATTTGATCACGAAGTGAGTCCGCTTCGCAACATTCCCGACGTCGCCGTGCGGCATTACGCGTTGCAGGTATTGGGCGCGATGTGGGCGGCGGCGGCTTCAGTCGCTATCGGAAGTTACACGTTTTTCGCCGCGAGCTTGTTAGGGCACTCCGTCCTGATAGCGGCTGCGGCGATTACTGTAACAACCCTGACGACGGCTGCAAAGAAACCCGGTGTATTCATGCATGTTTCTGGTCGCCGTCGTGATAATGAGGATAAATAGGCTTGTTTTTAAGCCATTTGGACACCCACCTTAACCAGTTTTGGCTGCTGTTTTTAACGATCGATGTCCGCGAAGGGCATCTTAGCCGGCGTTAAGTCAAGAGCATGATGACATCTTACGGTGGAATGCGCTAGCGACAGATCGGCCAAAAACCCGATGACAAAATCTCCGGCGTTTTGACGAGTTTCTGACTCCGGTTCCGGCAGCAACCCCAGTCCAGCATACCCCTCGAACAACACCGCCGCCTCCAGCACCAC
>CAYYSC010000152.1:0-7583 GCA_964474065.1 uncultured Rhodospirillales bacterium
AAATTATCGAAATGAAAAGTTCGTTTTGGAAAGGATAACCGCCATGAAAATTAAGGCGAGCATCAGGCCCGGGAGAATGCCCGCCAAGTACAATTCCGGTACCGACGTATCGGTAATCAAGCCATACAAAATCAGGTTGATTGAGGGCGGAATCAGAATTCCAAGCGTGCCGCCGGCTGCCAGCGAACCCAGGAACAGGCGTTCGTTGTAACCTCGCTTTTCGATCTCCGGATAGGAAACCGTGCCGACGGTTGCCGCCGTGGCCACACTCGAGCCGCTGGTCGCCGCAAAGATAGTGGAGGTACCGATGTTGGCGTGCATGAGTCCGCCGGGCAGCCAACTCAACCACTGCACGACCGCGCCATACATCCGTTGCGCGATGCCGGTGCGCAACATGATCTCGCCCAACAAAATGAACATGGGCACCGCGACAAGGATGAATTCCCGGCTCTTGTCCCAAACGAACTCACCCAGAGCAAGCGAAAGCCGCCCGTCCATATACATTTCGTCGAGGATCAGACTTAGCGTGCCGAGGACTGCGGCAACCGGAACGGCTGCCAGCACCAGCACCAGCAGAATCAGGACTGCCCAACCTGCCATGACTTAAGCTCCCCCCAAACGGGTCTTGGCGCCCATGCCGTGAAGCTCTTCTTCGATCCCCTCCTCGACGGACGGAACCCCTGCAACTTTTTGGACTCGGTCCAAATCGCCCTTCAACAATCCGACCAGGGCATGGAGGATGACAACGACCAGGGTCAGCATAAAAAGGAGCAAACCGGCGACCCAGAAAAGTTGCGGTATCCACAACGGCGCAGCCAGAGTGCTGATGGAGACCGAATCGTTCTCCCAGGACGTGACGAAAACGAGAACCGCCTTCTCAGTGAGCATCCCCATATAGATCATCAGCAAGGTGACACCAACAATGTCGAGGATGGCTCGCACCGAACGCGGCAGGAAATTGTACAATGCGTCTATTCTGACATTGGATCGATGTAGAACGGTGTACGAGTAAGCCCAAGTCGTACCGGCGGCAAAGACATACCCCGAGATCTCGTCCGAGCCACTCATGGTGATTGAAAAGAACTTGCGCAGGAACACATCCACCGTGACGATCACCGCCGCCGCCAGCAACGCCGCACCGCCACACCAAACTGCGACGCGCGAAATCTGTTCCAATGCGCCGTGGAGGCGCTGCAACATCAGGGGCTACTCCGAGGGAATGGACTTCTAAATCAAAGAAACAGCCGGGCGGGACGCCATCGCGTCAGCGCCCGGCAAACATCAATGGCTTTCCGAAGCAGCAGGGGAGTTTAAAGCGACGCCTCCAAACCCACGACCTTGCCCACGGTGTTGTTCCACTCGTCGACGCAAGCCTCCGTGCCACAACGCTGCGCCCAGCGCTTCAGCACATATTCTTCCACGATTTCCCGCAGCTTCGCCATGTCAGCTTCGCTCGGTTCGACCGGCACCATGCCGCCTGGCTCGCCAAGGTCGCACGGACCAGACGCGTTGCAGTCCATGCCTCGCTGATTGTTGGCCGCAGTGGCGGTCCACATCTCTTCCTCGAAGATAGGCATCTGCTCGTTGAACAGCGCCTGCGTATCCGGCGTCAGGCTCTCCCAGGTCTTGTTGTTCATCGCAACATAGGTGCTGGTGAAGCCAAGACGGATGCGGATGTTATGGGTGACCACTTGGTACCACTTGGCATTATACGCCGGCAGAGTGCCCGTAATCCCGCAGTCAGCGACCCCTTTCTGCAGGGCTGGCACCACTTCCGCAAATGCGATCGTGACGGCGCTGCCGCCGACACCTTCGATGAAGTCACCCAACGTGGTTGCATAAGTGCGGATCTTCTTCCCGGAAAGGTCTTCCAAGGTCACATTGGTCTTGGACTTGTCGCCGAGATTGCACCAAAGCTGCTGAGACGGCCACGCATATAGCGCCAGCATCTTAGCGTCGTACTTGTCATCCAGTTCCCGTGCCAGAACGTCCCGATAGACGTCCGCCACTTTACGGAACGTTTCGATGTCCGGGGCGATGGCCGCCAAGTCCATCCCCTCCATGGCCGGGCTGTCCTGGCTTGTGTAGCCGGAAAGCCCGTGGACTGCATCATACACCCCCAGTTTCAGCAGGCGCACCACCTCGAATCCGGAGAGTCCGAGTTCAGTGTAGGGTTTGGCATTCGCCGTCAGCGCATCCTCGGTAAGATCGGGCAAAGTCTCATTCCAGAACTTACTCTCGCGCTCTTTCCAATGATCCAAGTTGCCCCAGGTACCGACCACTTTGAAATCTCGTTTGCCATAGTCCGCGGCCGAAGCCGGCAGAGTCCCCAGCGAAACTGCGGCAGCGGCCGCTAGCGCCATCACCGTTTTTTTCATTCTCGTATCTCCCAGTTCATTCAATCCTTCCAGCCGCTCGTGAGCGACCCGGGCGGACCATAGAGCCCTGCCCTTCTAGACGCTAGTCCCCTTGCCGATACTAGGAGCCTGAAAACTAGGCATGTCCATATGCGCGCCATCCAGGTTCCAATATGCAAGAGCGCTGCCAAAAAGGCCCTGTTGCTTGGAGGGCAAGCCCCAAATCATCTCGTTAACCCGAATGTCCGGATGCTCGGCTTCCAGCGTCGCTCGCATTGCCTCATGGCGGCGGGCAGGCAACATCGGATACCAAAGTATCCCTGCTGCCTGAGGCCAGCGAGTGCGCAGGCGGCGGACGAACACGGGGAGTCCTTCGTATTCCGCTTTCACCTCGTAGCTGGGGTCAACAAGAACTAAGCCTGTCCCGAGATCGGAAGAGACCGGCGGCAGTTTCTCCAGAGCCCCTTCCATTCCGTCGCCATGGCAGACGCTGACACGCCGGTCATTCGCGAATAATCTTTGGAGCCATCCGTACTCACGCGGATGGAGTTCCCAGAGCCAAAGCCGGTCCTGCGGGCGCAGGAGCGTCGCAGCCAGCAAAGGCGATCCGCCATAGATCCGCTTGTTTCCCTGCCGAATTGCTTTCAATACGCGCAAGAACGGTTCTTTTGATGCAATCAGGTGCTCAGCCAAAAGGCGCTCGATCCCCGCCGCAGCCTCTCCCGTTTTCTGAGCCGGCGGGCTGTTAAGAAAATAGCGCCCGCGTCCTGAGTGCGTCTCCACATAGATTAGAGGCGCCGGATTGCGGGTGAGGTAAGTCAACGCCCGGGCCAACAGGACATGCTTGTGAACATCCGCGAGGCCACCCGCGTGGTACATGTGCTGATAAGATAGCATGAGGCGTCCTGAGGCCGCCCCTTAGGCAGGCTCGTACCAACTGACATGCGCTGCCACCACGCGCCAGCCGACCTCCGGCAGCCTAACCCACGTCTGGCTTTGGCGGCCACGCTTCCCGGTGGCGGTGCGCGTGAACTCAGTATTCGCGGTGGCAAAATCATCCCCAAACGTGGCGATGATTGTCTTCTCCAGGGTCCGGTCGGCTGACGGAATGCGGGTTCGGGCCGTCCGAATTTCATCCGGCCCGTAAGAGTTCACCCCCATAGAGTAGCGCAACACCCGCGGGTCGTCCCAGAAGAAATCCCCGACCAACGCATCCACATCATTTGCCATCAGGGCGTTCTCATAAGCTTCAAAGGCAGCAGTGACTTCTGCAACGACGGCGGGCTTGTTGATTTCCATGGAACCGGCGGGCTTTCGGCTAGAGATTGGCGACGGGTGCGTTGGCAGCGCCTGCCTGCTCTAGCATGAAGGCCGCCGCCAATGCATCCGCTTCCGCCCACGGCCTTGCGATGAGTTGCACACCGACCGGCAACCCATGTCCTTCCGCCGGCCAAAGCGGGGCGACAGCGACAGGCACGCCTGCCGGCGTCAGCGGCTGGGTCATGATCCCGGCGGCGGAACGAGCTGGAATGATCTCGTCGCCCAATTCTACCGTCTCCGTGCCGATGGCAAACGCCGGGAAAGGCGTCGCGGGCGCCAAGAGCAAGTCATAGGTTTCGAACAGGGCGTCGATTTGTTGTTTCAGCAATCGGCGCACGCGTTGGGCCTGGAGGTACCATTGCGCCGGCATTAGCGCGGCTGCGGTCAGCCGGTAGCGGATCATCGGATCGAGACGGTGGCGATCCGTCTTAAGCCGTTCACGATGCAATTCTCCAGCCTCCGCATAGGTGATGAGAGCGCCTGCGGCCCGAGCGGCGGAAGCCAGCGCCACGTCTACAGTGTCGTTGGCCTGCAACACGCGCGCCGCTTTTGCCAACGCCTCTGCGGCAGCCTCGCCTGCGTATCTGGAGAAATGGTAGCCGAGGACCGCAACGCGTAGCGGCCTCGCTTCGGGCATCCCGACCGGCTCCGGTGGGCGGTCCGCCTGCATCGGATCGCGTGGATCGCGGCCCTGTAGCGCGTCATAACCGACGGCCAAGTCTTCAACCGTTCTCGCGAAAAGGCCTACATGGTCCAGACTGGTTGAGAACGGGAACACGCCCCTGCGGGACAGCCGACCAAAGGTCGGCTTCAGCCCAAACACGCCGCAAAAGCTTGCCGGCACACGCACGGACCCATTGGTGTCCGTGCCGAGCGCCAGATCAGCCAAGCCCGCGGCCACCGCCGCCGCCGACCCGCCGGACGAACCGCCTGCGGTGCGGGTGAGATCATGTGGGTTGTGCGCCGGCCCGACGTGAGAATTCTCGGTCGTGAAACCGAATGCGAACTCATCCATGTTTGTCGCCCCGAGCGGGACGGCGCCGGCATGTATGAGGCTTGCTACTGCCGCTGCATCCTCTGTCGCTGGCGGGTTATCAGCCAGGATCGCCGAGCCCGCACGGGTGGTCAGGCCCACGAAATCGTACAGGTCCTTGAAAGCAAACGTCTTGCCAGCAAGCGGCCCCGAGGCCGGCGCCGCCGCCCGCCCCGGAACCAGATCGATGAAAGCATTGAGCCGCGGATTCAAAGCGTTGATGCGATCGAAGTACATGGACAGGTCGCTTGCGTTCATTTGGGCAAGGCTTCTTCGTCAATCCGCACGACTGCCGCAATGATATCGGTTTTGTCTTTCGCCCAAGACTTATGGCCCTTCGTTGGCGCTTTCGAGTCCGTGACCCAAACCCACGATCCGGGCGGAAACTCCCGCACTTCGCCAGAACTGGCTTCAATCACCAGTGTGCCTTGAAGAATAGAGAGGATTTGATTCGCTGGGGCGGGATGCAGCCCAGCCTTGAAACCACCCTTTAACTCATAAATTTCGACGGACTTTGCCGGAAAGCTTAGCGAAAACTGCCACATGTCCGCACCGTCAATGATATACTGCCGGCCTTCCGTGAAGGCGGTTTCGCCGTCGCTGTGAGCCACCAATTTGGGGACGATCATTTCCTCAGATGCGCCAAACGTCCTCTCGTCGGCTCCCTCGTTCGCTTTGGAATGCCAGCCGATAGGATGTGTGAGTAGCCAAAGAACTATGGCGCTAAGAAAGATTTTCATCACATATCCCCTCCTAGACAATCCAAGAAACTAGCCGGTCAGGCTTTAAACCGCGGCGCGGGTTCCAACCCGTCAGGCAGATCCTGCGGCAGCAGCGCGGCCAAGCCGGCCATGATCTGCACCTGCGCCACCACGGCCTCTACTTCAGCGTCGTCCAGGTCGAGCCCTGCGGCGGGAGCGGCGGCGCGAACATAGGCCTCCGCCGCTGCCTTGTCCTGAAATCCCCGGCTCATCCTCTTCCCCACTTTCCTTCATCCTGAGCGCTCGGCCCGAAGGGCGGCGCAGTCGAAGGGCGTTTCAAACCCGGCCCGCCTTCGCCTTTCGACAGCCTCAAGGCGAAGGCTGTATTGATGCTGAACCTCACAGGCCCAGGCTCACCTTGGCCAGGATATTGCGCTGGACCTCGCTGGAGCCGCCGAAGATCGTCGAGGCGCGGAAACCGTAGTAGCGGCCCGCAGCACTCGCCTCATCGGGCGTAGAGACAGCGGGCTCGTTTGCACCGCCGACGGCAGCCTCCAATTGTTCGAACGGCAGGGCGTAGAGGCCAGCAGCTTCGACAATCATCTCTGTCGCCTTCTGCGTCGCCTCGCTGCCGCGGAGCTTGATGATGGAGGCCGATGCGCCGGGGTTCTGACCGGTGCCCAGCGCCGCCAGCATGCGCAATTCGGACGTGCTGATCGCCTGCGCCTCGACCTCCAACTCGGCCATGCGTTTCACGAAAGCGGGGTCGTTTTCGAGGCCATTCTCGCGCGCCAGCCGCCGGAGGCGGGCGAGGTTCACGTTGATGCGGCCCGTGTAGAAGTTGCCGCCACGCTCGAACTCCAGCAGATACTTCGCGACGGTCCAGCCATCGTTTTCCTCGCCGACGCGGTTAGCTTGCGGCACGCGCACGTCGGTGAAGAATACCTGGTTGACCTCATGATGGCCGCCGAGCGTAATCAGCGGACGAATTTCGATGCCGGGCGTATCCATCGGGATCAGCAGGAAGGTGATGCCCTGCTGCGGCTTGCCCTCGGTGGAGGTGCGCACCAGGGCGAACATCCAGTCGGCGAAGTGAGCGTGCGTCGTCCAGATCTTCGAGCCGTTGATGATGTAGTCGTCACCGTCCTTCACGGCGCGCGTCTTCAACGAGGCTAGATCGCTGCCGCTGCCCGGCTCACTATAGCCCTGGCACCAGTAGTCGTCGGTGGCGAGGATGCGCGGCAGGAAGTGGGCCTTCTGCTCCGCCGTGCCGTAGCGCATGATGACCGGCCCGACCATGCGGAGACCGAGCGGAATCACCGGCGGCGCACCGGCAGAAGCCGTCTCCACCTCAAAAATGTACTTCTGTGTTACGTTCCAGCCTGGTCCGCCATGCTCTTTTGGCCAATTCGGCGCAATCCAGCCTTTCCGCCAGAGGATTTTCTGCCAGCGCACCGCATCCTCCTGGTCTGGGAAGATCAACGAGCCCGACTGCCAACGCTCGCGGATATCGCCTGGCAAATCCATCGCGAGGAACGAACGGACCTCCTCTTGGAAAACTTGCTCCGCCTTCGTGAACTGCAAATCCATCGCCGTGTCCTCCAGCCTGATAGGGAATGGCACCTCTGTTTCTGCTGAAGGTCAAGCCCCGCAAGCTTCTCGACAAACACGCGTTACCCCCTTTAGCATGAAGATACTGGGAACACGTGGAAACCGATCTGCGTGCTGAAACACAGGAGGAACATGATGCTCAAAGCTCTTCGCATGGCTGCGGCAAGCGTCTTGCTAGCGGCCACGCCGGCGCTCGCAGCCGAAATGACCCCCCACGAAAAACAGCTCTATGAGGCCGCCAAGACCGGGGGCGAAGAAGTCACTTGGTATATCTCCCATTATAGCGCCGAAACGGCAGAGGACTTGGGCTCAAAGTTCGAGGAGTTGTATCCTGGAATCGAGGTGAACGTGATCCGGACGACGGCGCAGGTCGCATTCCAGCGGCTAAGCCAGGACCTGGCGGCAGGAGTGCAACAGTGCGACGTGTTCAGCAGTACCGACCTGGGCCATTTTGCCTACCTGAAGGGCAAGGACCTGCTGACCCAATACACACCGAAGAACGCCTCCAAGACGGTGGAAGCATTCCAAGGCCTTGACGAAGATGGCTATTTCCATGTGACC
>CAYYSC010000153.1:0-6590 GCA_964474065.1 uncultured Rhodospirillales bacterium
CGCTCGAACCCTCGCAAAACGACGGTTCGCGCCTGAGCCGTCCCGTCCAATCCTACTGTCGCAAGCGTGGGAGTGTGGGCCGGAGCCAGCCGGTCCTCCGCGCCTTCCACCAGCATGGCCAAAGCGGTGTCGAGAACAGCGCCGAGATCAGAGTAATGCCGAGGTTCTTCGGCGCCGTCTTTTGCAAGAGGCTCATCCGCTGGCATGAATTTGACCCTGCGATCTCCAGTGGCCGACCCTTACCGGCCCTGCTCCCGCATTTCCTGCCGGCGCATGGGCATCGAGTCGATGAGCGCGAAGACGGTATCGGTCGTGACCGGCTCCGGCGAGCGGAGCTTAACGCCCGCGTCCTTGCCGATCAGGAGGACAGCGAACTCTTCCTCCGAAACGTCGAAACGCTCGCGCAAGGTGTCGGCATCGGTGCCGGTCTGCGGTGACAACACATAGCGGACATTATCGCCGATCACCTCCACCCAGACCATGTCGCGCTCTTCCATCGCTTTCTCATTGCCGTAGAGCTTGGCTCTCTGTTCCTCAAGCGCTGCTCTGTCCCCGGTGGGCGCAAAGATCACCAAGGGACGGTAGTGCCAAGCGTAAACCTCGTCCCAATCCTGGCTTACCTGCGCCGGCGCCGCAGCGGCGGCCAGCGATCCGGTCAAGGAGAGGGCCAGCAGAGAACGGCGCATCGTATTTTTCCTTTCCGGCTTGCCATCCCGGTTACGGACAGCCGATCAAAGTAGATCGCCATGAAAACATGCGGATTAGTGAGCGGCAGCCCACGTCTTGGCGACACCCGTCTCTACGACGAGCGGCACGGAAAGTTCCGCTGCATTCTGCATGGTTGCGGTTACGACCTCGCGCGTCCGGTCTGCTTCGCTCTCCGGTACCTCGAACAGCAATTCGTCATGCACCTGCAACAGCATCTTGGCGCCTAGCCCACCCTCGCGCAGCGCATCCGGCAGGCGGATCATGGCGCGCTTGATGATGTCCGCGGCCGACCCCTGGAGAGGGGCGTTGATGGCCACCCGCTCCTGGAAGGATCGGCGTGCCGGGTTCTTGTCCTTGATACCGGGCGTATGGCACTTCCGCCCGAAAATCGTCGTCACATAGCCATGCTCGCCGGCAAAGGCTTTTGCCCGGTCCATATAGCCTCGGATTCCGGGATAGCGTTCGAAGTAAGCGTCGATGAACGCCTTGGCTTGTCCCTGGGGTACGCGGATATTGCGGGCCAAGCCGAATGGGCTAATGCCATAGATGATCCCGAAATTGATCGCCTTGGCTTTCCGCCGCTCCATCGGGTCCATGTCTTGCATGGGAATCCCGAACACCTCCGATGCCGTCACCGCATGTATGTCCAACCCTTCCAGGAAGGCCTGCCGCAAGGATTCGATCTGGCCGACATGGGCCAGCAATCGCAATTCGATCTGGCTGTAGTCGGCGCTTAGCAGGACCGTGCCGGGCGCCGCGATGAACGTCCCTCGGATCTTGCGTCCTTCGTCCGTCCGGATCGGGATATTCTGGAGGTTCGGATCGCTGGACGACAGCCGCCCGGTGTTCACCACCGTCTGCTGGAGGCTGGTATGAATGCGCCCGGTCTTAGGGTTGATTTCTTCCACGAGCGCATCGGCATAAGTGCTTTTCAGTTTGGATAGCTGACGCCAATCCAGCACGCGCGCGGGCAGGTCGTGCCCCTGCGCCGCCAGATCCTCCAGCACCTCCGCGCCGGTGGCCCAGGCGCCGGTCTTGCCCGATTTTTTCCCGCCCGCAAGGCTCATCTCATCGAACAGGATTTCCCCGAGTTGCTTGGGCGAACCGACATTGAACTTCCGGCCTGCCAGCCGGTGGATCTCTCCCTCCAGCGTATGCAAGCGTTCGGCGAAATCGGCGGAGAGCGCCTTTAAGCCTTCCCGGTCCACCAGGACGCCAGCCAGTTCCATCTCAGCCAGGACCGGCACCAGCGGGCGGTCCAGATTTTCGTAGACCGAGACCATGTGTTCCCGCGCGAGGCGGGGTTTGAGCTTCTGCCAGAGGCGGAGGGTGATGTCCGCATCTTCCGCCGCGTAATCCAGCGCCTTGTCGACCGGGACGCGGTCGAACGTCACCTGATCCTTGCCCTTGCCGGCCACGTCCTCGTACTTGATGGTCTTGTGGCCAAGGAACAGTTCCGCCATTTCGTCCATGCCATGGCCGTGCTGCCCCCCGTCGAGGACATAGGACAGCACCATGGTATCGTCGACCGCGCGCAGGTGCAGGCCGTGCTTGGCCAGTACCTCGATGTCGTACTTGATATTCTGGCCGACCTTGAGGACCGCGCTGTCCTGCAAGATATCTTTCAGGGCGGCGACCGCATCCTCCAGCGGCATGTTGGGCACGTTGCCCCCGTCATGGAGGGAAAGCTCGCCCGCGGCTTCGTTGCGGTGCCCAACCGGAACGTAACATGCCCTGCCGGGGCCGGTGCTGAGGGAGATGCCGACGAGAACCGCGCGATGCGAGTTGAGGGAAGTGGTCTCCGTGTCGATCGCAAGGACGCCCGCCTCATAGGCTTCGTCCACCCAGCGGTCCAAGCTTTCCCGCGCGGTCACCAACTCATAAGCGTGTTCAACGGGATTGGCTTTTTCCGGCGGGGTGCGGATGTTGCCGTCCGCCGCCAGATTCGCTTCCACGCGGGAAACCAGCGACTTGAACGCCTGGGCTTCGAGAAACGACAGGAGTGTATCGGCGTCGGGCGATTTCAGTCCGAAACTTTCCAGCGGCTCAGGTACTGGCGCATCCTCCGCCAGTTGGACAAGCCGCCGGGAAATGCGCGCCTGCTCCGCGAATTCGAGCAGGTTTTCGCGGCGCTTCTTCTGCTTGATTCCGTCTGCTTTCTTCAGCAGCGCTTCGAGATCGCCGTATTCCAGGATGAGTTGCGAGGCGGTCTTGATGCCGATGCCCGGGATGCCGGGCACGTTGTCGGTGGAGTCTCCTGCAAGCGCCTGTACGTCCACAACCTTCTCCGGCGGCACGCCGAACTTGGCCTCGACTTCCTCCCGACCGATCTTTTGCAGCTTGATCGGATCGAGCATGGAGATATGCCCGTCCACGAGTTGCATTAGATCCTTGTCGGAGGAGACGATGGTCACCTCCACCCCTTTTTCCGCTGCCTGGCGCGCATAAGTGGCGATCAGGTCGTCGGCCTCATACCCCTCCAGTTCGATACTGGGCAGGTTGAACGCCCGCACGGCGTCCCGGATCAGCTCGAACTGCGGCACGAGATCTTCCGGCGGCGGCGGCCGGTTGGCCTTGTAATCGGGATAAATGGTGTTCCGGAATGTCTCCCTCGCGGTGTCGAAGACCACCGCCACATGATCTGCGTCGGTGTCTTCCAGCAGCTTCATCAGCATGGTGCAAAAGCCATACAGCGCGTTGACCGGCGTTCCGTCCGCGCGCGTCATCGGCGGCAAGGCATGATATGCACGGAAGATGAAGCCCGAGCCATCCACCAGGAATACGTGTTTCATCGGCTTTTCTCCTTCTCCCGCGCCACGGTTGCCGAACCGGTCAGTGGTGGGAGCCCTCCGCACCTTCTTTGAGGACATAGCGTCGGCCGCAGTAAGGACAATCGACTTTGCTGTCGACAAGCTGCAGAAAAACGCGGGGATGTCCCAACGGACCGTTCCCGCCGTCGCAGGCAACCGTCGTCTCTGTCACTTCGATAATTTCAACAGGTTCCATGAACAGGCAGTCCTTGCGTGCACGATGGGGGAAAAGCCGTAACCGGCCGCGGTGCTGGCTTGGCGTTTGTAGATTTACTGCAGTGCGCGCCGCAACGCTATGGGTCGGGCTCTGTTTCCTCGCCGCGGCCTGTGCGCCCCATATCGAGCCTTCCGGCGCGGATCTGGGAAAACCGGAAATCATCAGCCAAGGCTACCTCACCGAAGACGGCGTGATCCTGCCGCTGCGTTTCTGGGGTCCTGAACGTCCGGAAGCCGTCATTCTGGGTTTGCATGGGTTCGGTGACTATAGCAACGCTTTCCAGGCAGCCGGGCGACGGCTTGCCGGCCATGGCCTCCGGCTTTACGCCTACGACCAGCGCGGCTTCGGCGGGAGCCCCGGCCGCGGATACTGGCACGGCGCGGACCGGATGATTCGCGACGCTTTCCAGGCCGTCGGGTTGGTTACCCGCCGCCATCCGGATACGCCCGTTTATCTTCTCGGACTGAGCATGGGGGGCGCAGTTGCAATGGCGGCGGCGGCAGAGCAACCCGACCTGCCGCTGGAGGGGCTGATCCTGGTCGCACCAGCCGTCTGGGGCCGGCAATACATGCCTGCCTATCAGCGCGAGGCGCTGCAATGGGGCGCCCGTCTGGTGCCCTGGTACCCGCTGAGCGGCGGCGGCTTTCGCATCACCCCGTCTGACAATCAGGAGATGCTGCGCCGCCTGGCCAACGACCCCCGCATAATGCGGCGGTTCCGCATCGACATGCTTTGGGGCCTCGCCAACCTGATGGACCGGGCCGTGGCGGCCGCGCCGCAGTTGCCGGCCCAGTCCCTTTTTCTCGCCGGGATGAACGATGAAATCGTTCCCTTGGCGCCAACAAAATCGGTTCTTGCCCGCGCTCGGGCGGCGCACCTCGCTTCTGTTCGCGTGGGCCTGTACGAGGACGGCTACCATATGCTTCTCCGCGACCGGAACGGCCCGGCAGTCATCGACGACATTGCCGCGTGGATCGCCCGGCCCGAGGCTCCGCTTCCTTCGGGCGCGGATATCGATTGGCCAACGCGTCTTGCCCGGCGATAAGCCTTCGGCTGGCAATGTTCCCGTCAGCTTCCCGGGCCCTTCTCCCGATGCTTCAAAAAGTGCGTTGCATTTTGCAACGCCTAGGCCGCCCACTCTGACAGTGGTATGCACTGTTTTCGGCGCAAGTCTTTGAAATATCCGGATTTCACAAGAAAGAGTGAATTGGCCAAGCCCTTGCAACGACTGGTTGGACCTCTCCAAAACCGGAGCCCCGCCAGATGTACCGCTTGATCATCGCCTTCATTGCCGCCGCTTTCGTCATCGCTGCTATCTCGCTACTTTCGAGTGGGGCTTTTTCCTCCACGGAATTGCCACAGCGGGCGGCGGACACCACCATCGTCCTGGGGCAGATTACGGCGTCAACCCCTGAGCCTTTGCCGACCTTCCCCGCTGCCGGTCTATTGACCTTCTTGGCGGCAGTCGGACTCACCTTGCTTCAAGGCGGACCGCGCCGCCGGTAGGGAATGCTCGACAAGCGGCTTTGCCGTGCTTGCCGCCCTTCAAAGCTTAAGAATGCAGGAATGAACGCTTGCTGCCGTCAAGCACCAGTGCGGTCAGCTTCCCGCTCATAAAAGCGCCGGTATCAATGCCAATGCGATTGCGGAATACTTCCGGCGTATGGCTCGGCGTGTGGCCATGCACGACCACCTTGCCGAAATCGGCCTCCGAATAGAGAAACTCCTCCCGGATCCAGGTTAGGTCGCGCTCGCTCTGCTCCTCCAGCGGAACACCGGGCCGGACGCCGGCGTGGGCAAAGAAATAATCGCCTTCCACATGGCTGACCTGCAGGCGTTCAAGGAACGCCTTGTGGCTCGACGGAAGGGCTTCCCGGAATGCCTGCTGGGCCTTGGCTATTCCACCGGACTGGTCCGCAGACGGAACCCGTAGGCCGTAGCTCGCGAGGGTGTCGCCGCCACCATTGCGGAGCCAGGGAGGCCCGACTTCCGGGTCTTCCAGGAACGCCAGCATCCACCGATCGTGGTTGCCCGCCAGGTGGACGGTCTCACAGCCGGGCAGGGGTTCTTTCAGGAAGTGCTCAATCACCCCGCGCGAGTCCGGTCCCCGATCCACGTAATCGCCCAGAAAAACGAGCACCCGCCGCGACGCGGTGCGGGTGGCCATATCCTCCCGGATCTGCGTTTCCAGTTTCCGCAGAAGCGTCAAGCAGCCGTGGATATCACCCACGGCGTACACGACCGTGCCCTCCGGCGGCTTGGCCGCCGATGCGCGGCTTCCACTCCGGAACAGGTTAAAAACCAAGCCAGACTCCTACTCGCGGGGCGCGTGCTTCGCGAGGATCCGCTGCAAGGTGCGCCGGTGCATGCGCAGGCGGCGCGCCGTTTCCGATACATTGCGGTCGCATTGCTCGTACACGCGCTGAATATGCTCCCACCGAACCCGGTCGGCCGACATCGGGTTCTCAGGGGGCGGCGGCGGACCTTCGCCAGGATGCAGCAGCGCATTCTCGATCGCATCGGCATCTGCCGGTTTCGGCATATAGTCGACCGCGCCCGCCTTTACTGCGGCCACGGCTGTCGCAATGTTGCCGTAGCCGGTCAGGATGACTGCCCGGACGTCAGGACGCTGTTCGCGCAGCGCACCCACCACATCCAAACCGCTGCCGTCGCCAAGACGAAGGTCGACCACTGCATAGGCCGGCTTTGTCCGGGCGGCGGCCATGCCGCCGGCTGCATTCTCCGCCGTATGGACTTCAAAGCCGCGCCGTTCCATCGCCCGCGCCAGACGCCGGAGGAAAGGCGGATCGTCATCGACGATCAGCAGCGTACGTTCCGTCAGTTCCGCGACGGCC
>CAYYSC010000153.1:6600-7582 GCA_964474065.1 uncultured Rhodospirillales bacterium
CGTTCTCCTGTTCCAAGCGGTGGCGGGGCCAGATTACTTCTACCTCGGCCCCAACGTCCGCACGATTGTCAAACTCTACCCGCGCACCCGTGCGCTCAAGCAGCGTTTGCGCGATGAACACTCCTAAACCCATATGTTCGCCGGATTCGCGGCGGGTGGAAACGTAAGGTTCGCCAAGACGGCTTAAAATATGCGGCGGGAAACCCGGACCATCGTCTTGCACCTTAACCCGGCACCACTCCGGCGTCCATTCCACGAGCACCCGAACCTCGGTCTTTGCAAATTGTTTTGCATTCGATACGAAATTTCCCAGCCCGTGGACGATTTCGGGCCGGGAAAAAACTCTGGGCTCCGGGTTGGAGGGGTCTTCCTCAGTCAGCCGCTCGACCATGACCGGCACGCCGGACAGGCCTCGATCCTCCGAAACCTGGCGGATCAAGCTGCTGATCGGCCCTTTATAGAAACTCTCGCCTGTATCACCCGTTGGCCGGGCGGCCAGCTCTGCCAAGATGTCCCGGCACCGCTCCGCTTGGCTGAGGAGCAGCGCCGCATCCTCGTTCCATTCGCTGTCTGGCGGCAGTTCTCGCACCAATTCTTTCGCGACCACGGCAATGGTTGCGAGCGGTGTACCCAATTCGTGCGCCGCCGCCGCGGCGATCGCACCGACAGCCGAAACTTGATGCTCCCGGGCAAGCGCTGCCTGGGCTTCTGCCAATGCATCCTGCATCCGGCGTTGCTCCCGAGCCACCCGATAGACATAGGCAGCCGTGAAACCGATTGCCAGGATGGTTGCCACCCAGATAGCGAAGATAAACACCGGATCGGCGCTTGGGATCGGATTCGGTGCCGGAAGCGGCAGGTGCTGGAACGCGAGTACGGTCACGGTCGCCATGGCCAACAGCGATAGGATGACGGTGCTGGCTGCTGACAAGACTGTCGCCGAGACTACGATCGGCGCCAGGATCAGCATCTCGAATGGATT
>CAYYSC010000154.1:0-7528 GCA_964474065.1 uncultured Rhodospirillales bacterium
ATGCGAACAGCGCAATGCTCTTCTCCCGACCGCTTTCGGGGTCGCTGTCGATGCGGTTTCGGAACTGCGCGGGGATCGAGACCCGCCGCTTCGCATCCATTCCGCTCTCAAAGGTGCCATAGAAAATCGACACGGCGCCTTGATCGACCTCTGCCTCTCCCCCGGGCCGGTGTCCATGGAGAGGCATGGGCACTGACTGGGTATTCATGGGAATTCACGCCACTATATGGCCAGAAACGGTTAATGCCAAGTAAAAACGGCCGTCTCATAGTCGCGGTAAATCCGGCATTCGCCCGCGCAGAAAGAAGGGTATAATCTTTTTTTGTTCTTATTTGGCTTACATCAATAAGATCATAAAAAGAACATATGCGAACAAATGAGTGCGCCAAATGAGAAAGAGAAGGGAGATAGCCAGGTGGTCTGTAAGCCGGGTTCTGTGAACCCACAAAACCATTGAAATGGGAAATCGTGGGACGACGATCATTCGTCTGGGGCAGCCGTTGCCGAACTGCCTCGATGCGACCAACCCGGACAGTGGCCCGAAGACAAGGCCTGCCGCGTCCCGAAGGCGCCGCTACTGTCCCTATAAGGTCTTGCTCCCGGTGGGGTTTACCGTGCCAGCGCTGTTGCCGGCGCCGCGGTGCGCTCTTACCGCACCCTTTCACCCTTACCCAGGTCCACTCCGAGGGAGCGGTTGCCCGGGCGGTTTGCTTTCTGTGGCACTTTCCCTGAGGTCACCCTCGCCGGCCGTTAGCCGGCACCGTCTCTCCGTGGAGCCCGGACTTTCCTCCCCCAGCGCGAACGCTGGGCGCGATCGCCCGACCACCTGACCATCCCTTAAGGTAAGAGGCCCGGGGGCACCGCACAAGCGGACCGGCGCAGCAAATCGGCAAGAAGTACGGCGCATTCGCCGTCGAAAACGCCATCCAGCCGTGCCGGGCGGAAATGGCGCTGAAACGCCAGCACGCCGTTGCGGGTGGCAAGGTCGTGCTCGCCCGTTACCCGGACCGCGTAGCCATAGGCGGCCAGCGCCTGCTGCACGGGGACCAGCGGCGGCGCTGCTGCAGGAATGGGACCGGATGGGACGACGGGCATTAAGCCGACGCCTTCGGCAGCCAAGCGCCGCCAGGGGAACCACTCTCCGGGGTCTTCCTTGCGGTCCGGCGCAACATCGCTATGACCCAGAACATGGCGAGCGGGGATGCCATGCCTACCGAGAATGCCCTGGCAAAGCCGACTCAGCGCCGTGATCTGTCCCTCCGGAAACGGCCGATAACCCCAGGCATGCCCCGGGTGGACCATTTCAATCCCGATAGAGCGGCTGTTGATGTTGGGATCACCCCGCCAGAACGAGCGGCCCGCATGCCACGCACGCCGGTGCTCCGGCACGAGCTGCAAGATGCCTCCATCTCCCTCAACCAGATAATGAGTGCTGACCTCCGCTGCCGGATCACAGAGCCGATCCAGGGCTGCCGCGCTGGTCGCCATGCCGGTGTAATGGAGCACCAGCATATCGACGGCCTGCCCGGCCGGGCGGGCCCCATGGTTCGGGGAGGGATGAACCAGGACGGCGGGCCCCGTCACGCGCCCGCGCCCTGAATGGCCTCGCGCTTGGCCTCCAGCTCCAGCCACCGTTCTTCCGCATGAGTCAGCGCTTCCTTGGCCTCGGCCAAGCGGTCGACCGCTTTCTCGAACTTTTCGGGGTCCCGCTGGTAGACTTCCGGATCCGCCAGAAAAGCGTTGGCCTTTTCAATATAGGCTTCGAGCTGGCGATGCGGTCCGGCAACTCATCCAACTCGCGCTGCTCCTTGAAGCTCAAGCGCGTCTGGCTGCGCTCCGGCTTGGGCGGCAAAGGCTTGGGCGCAGCCGCCTTCTTCGGTGGACTATCCACCAGGCCGCCGGACATGCTGACTCCGAATGCGCCGGCGGATCGGCCCTTGCTCCCGCGTTGCCGCACGTAGTCGTAATAGCCGCCCACGTATTCCCGGGCCTCGCCATCCCCTTCCAGCGCGATCACGCTGGCGACGGTACGGTCCAGAAATTCACGGTCATGACTGACCAGCAGGAGAGTGCCCTCGTATTCGCCGAGCGCGTCCTCAAGCAGGTCGAGCGTGTCCATGTCCAAATCGTTGGTAGGCTCGTCGAGGACTAGCAGATCGCTTTTTTGCGCCAGGATTTTCGCGAGCAGGAGCCGGTTCCGCTCCCCGCCGGAAAGTGTGCCGACCGGCGAATGTACCTGGTGGTGAGTGAAGAGGAAATCCTTCAGGTAGCCGACCACGTGGCGCGGCGTACCGCGCACGTAGACGGTATCGCCCCCTTCCGGACACAGCGTTTCCCACAATGTCTTGCTGGGGTCGAGCTGGCTGCGGTGCTGGTCGAAATAGGCGGGTTGCGCGCTTTTCGCGACCCTTACCCGGCCGCTGTCCGGTTTGAGTTCGCCGGTCAACATGCGCAGCAACGTCGTCTTCCCCGCACCGTTCGGCCCGAGCACGCCAATACGTTCGCCTCGCAGGATTCTGGTCGAGAAATCGCGCACAATCTCCCGCTCCGTTCCGTTCGGAAGGGTAACGCTTTTCGAGATTTCTTTCGCTTCGATCACCATGCGCGAGCGCACCTCGCCCTCATCGATGACCAGCCGGACCTTGCCGCGCCGCTGCCCCAGTAATGCCGAACGGGCATCGCGCATGTCCCCGAGACGGCGCAGGCGAAGCTGGTTGCGGGTGCGCCTGGCGGTAACACCGCGCTGCAGGTAGCGCAGCTCCTGCGCAATCACGGCGTTCATCCGCTCCAGCTCCCGTGCCTCCTCGTTCAGCACATCCTCTTGCCACTTTTCGAACTCGCTGAAGGGACGCTCGGTCTGGCGCAAGCGACGGCGGTCCAACCACCAGATGCGTTTGGTCACGCGGTTGAGGAACGCCCGGTCGTGGCTGACGATAACGGTGGCGCCCCTGAAGTCATTGATAAACTTCTCCAGCCATTCGATGGTGGGCAGATCGAGGTGGTTGGTGGGCTCGTCCAGCAGAAGCACGTCCGGCGGCCGGACCAGCGCCCGCGCAAGCGAGGCCCGTCGGGCCTCCCCGCCCGACAGCGTGCCCATCAGGCGCTCGCCATCCAGCGCCATGCGGTCCAGCACGGCATCGACCTCGTAGGACTCCGGCCGGTCGTCCGGCGGCCCAGCCTCTTCGATGTGCTGGCGGACGGTGATACCGGAACGCAGTTGTGGCTCCTGCGGCAGCCAAGTCAGCCGGGTGCCAGGCAAGATGAACACATCGCCGAGATCCGGCTCCAACTGCCCCAAAATGAGTTTCATCAGTGTGGATTTGCCCGAACCATTCCGCCCGATTAGGCAGATCCGGTCGCCGGGAGCAATCGAGAAAGACAGGTCTTCGAACAACGGTTCTGTACCGAAGCCGATCGAGACGTCGCGAAAGGTGATCAATGGAGGCGCCATGACGGCTGCATCTCGCGCTGAACACCATCCTTGTCAACCCGCGGGCTTGGTGCACTGAGCCAATTCCGACGGCCGCCACCAAGTCCGGAGCAGGTTATGCGGGGCGGATTAATCCGGCCTTGCGACCTTGCGACAGGTATATGCAGGCCCGTCGATCATCTATATAACGCTTTCTTTATGCGGTTCGGCTAGGTCGGATCGCCTTTTGCATAAGACAGGAGGTCTATACTCTATGACCGATTATAAGGTTGCGGACATCGGCTTAGCTGATTGGGGCCGCAAGGAGATCGCCATCGCCGAGACGGAGATGCCGGGCCTGATGGCGACCCGTGAGGAATTCGGAGCGAGCAAGCCGCTGAAGGGTGCGCGGATCGCCGGCTGCCTGCACATGACCATCCAGACCGCCGTGCTGATCGAAACCCTGACGGCACTGGGCGCCGAGGTGCGCTGGTCATCCTGCAACATCTTCTCCACCCAGGATCAGGCAGCCGCCGCCATTGCGGCCACTGGCGTGCCGGTCTTCGCCTGGAAGGGCGAAACCGAGGAAGAGTACGAGTGGTGCATCGCCCAGACGATCCGCGGGCCGGACGGCTGGACCCCGAACATGATCCTGGACGATGGCGGCGATCTTACCCAGATCATGCATGAGCAGTACCCAGAGCTTATGGATGACGTAAAGGGTATTTCGGAGGAAACTACCACCGGCGTTCTGCGCCTCTATGAGATGGCGAAAGCGGGCAAGCTGAAAGCGCCGGCGATCAATGTGAACGACTCGGTCACCAAATCGAAGTTCGACAATCTCTATGGCTGTCGCGAGAGCCTGGTCGATGGCATCAAACGCGCGACCGACGTGATGCTGGCCGGCAAGCTCGCGGTTGTTTGCGGGTATGGCGACGTTGGCAAGGGCTCGGCCGAGAGCCTGCGGAGCCAGGGTGCCCGCGTGGTCGTGACCGAAATCGACCCGATCTGCGCCCTGCAAGCGGCAATGGCCGGCTACGATGTGCAGACCATGGACGACATGGCGCCGAAGGCCGACATCTTTGTCACCGCCACCGGCAACAAGGACGTGATCACCGTCGACCACATGCGGCAGATGAAGGATCGCGCCATCGTCTGCAATATCGGCCACTTCGATAACGAGATTCAGGTCGCCGGCTTGAAGAACTTCAAGTGGCACAACGTGAAACCGCAGGTCGACGAGGTTGAGTTCCCCGACGGCAAGCGCATGATCCTCTTGGCCGAAGGGCGGCTGGTCAACCTGGGCTGCGCCACCGGACATCCGAGCTTCGTCATGTCCTCCAGCTTCACCAACCAGGTGCTGGCGCAGATCGAGCTCTGGAACAACAACGACAAGTACGGCAAGCATGTCTATGTGCTGCCGAAACATCTCGACGAGAAGGTAGCGGCCTTGCATCTGGAAAAGCTGGGCGTGCAGCTGACCCAGCTGTCCGCCGACCAGGCCGCCTATCTCGGCATCGAGCAGAAAGGCCCGTTCAAGAGCGACCAGTACCGTTACTAGCCATAGCTGGCTGTTAACCTCTTATTGGTTGCAGTTTTTGACTCGATTGGGTACCCCTCACGCTAACGTATTGTTGGTGTGGGGGTTTTCCTTTGCTGGAAGCCGACTTTCCTTTCGCGATCACCGCCATCGCCTGCAGCGCAGCGAGTCTTTTGCTTCTGTTCGGCTGGCTCCTCCGCAAATTTCAACGCGAAATTCGAATATCCGAACTAACTCGGGCCAGGTGGGCCGCTCTGCTTGACCGGTCGCCGGTAGCGGTCTGGACCCGCAAGCCGGATCACCACTTGGCCTACGTCAACCCGGCCTACGCGAGGGCCAGCGGCGGCGCAGATGCGTCGTCCGTCCTGGCTGAGCAGCGCGAACTCGGGCGCGGGCAGTTGGGAATGGACGGGCGGAGCTTGGCGCGCCGGGTATTGCGCACCGGCGGGGAGCAGACGGAAAGCATTTCCGTCGTCGCCGACGGCCGTCGCCGCCTGCTGCAGGTGACGGAATATCTCTTGGCCGATGGCTATATCGCAGGGTTCGCCGAGGACCTGACGGCCTTGGACGACGCCCAGGCAGAACTGGCCTCGCACATCGCTTCGCATCAAGAAGTGCTGGAACAGCTTCGGGCCGGCATTGCCGTCTTTGATGCCGATCGGCGGCTGCGCTTCTTCAATCGAGCCTATGCCGACATGTGGGGCCTGGACCGTGAGTGGCTGACCAAAGGACCGACGCTGAGCCTGATCCTGGAGACTTTGCGCGAAAACCGGCGGCTGCCGGAAGTCGTGGACTTCGGGGCGTTCCGCCGGCAACTGGATCAGCGTTTTCAGAAGCTCATCGGAACGCGCGAGGAACTGCTGCATCTGCCGGATGCCCGATGCTTTCGCGAGATATGCGCGCCCCATCCTCTCGGCGGCCTGCTGTTTGTCTTCGAGGACGTAACCGACCGGCTGGCGCTGGAACGATCCTACAACACCCTTATCGACGTACAGCGGGATATCCTAGACCGGTTGGCGGACGGTATCGCTGCATTCGGAACCAATGCGCTGCTGACCGTGTTCAACCCCGCATTCCGCCAGCTAACGTACGGAGACAGCGATCCGCCGAAAAGCGGCGACCACTTCACGACGGTGCTCGCGCGGATCGGCCGGCTCGCCCGGAACCAGGCAGAGTGGGAAAAATTTCGCGAGGCGGCGCAGCAGGCAGTCAACACGCGGGAAATCGTCCGCCAACGGATTTTCTTCCGGGACGGGCGCGTGCTGAATGCCGTGCTGGCACCGTTGGCTGATGGCAGCGCCCTCATGAGCATCCGCGATATAACGGACACCTTCAATGTGGAGCGCGTCTTGCTGGAGCGGAACGCCGCGCTCGAGGAAGCGAACAGGCTCAAGACGGACTTCCTCGCCAACGCTTCCTATGAACTGCGGACGCCGCTAACCACCATTTCCGGCTTTGCCGAACTTCTCTCCAACGCTGTTGGCGGGCCCGTCACGGCTCAACAGCAGGAATACCTGGATGGAATCCTCCGGGCATCTGAAACGCTGGCCGCGCTGATTGACTCGATCCTCGATATCTCATTCGCAGAAGCCGGCCAACTCGACATCAATTCGGGCGACATCGCGATCGCTCCTCTGCTGAATTCCGTGGCGGAGGTCGTTCGTCCGCAGATCGCGTCAAAAGGGATCGAGTTGGCCATTGAGAGCGCCCCGTCGCTCGGTTCGGTCCAGGCGGACGAACGACGGCTGCGTCAGTTGGTGTTCAACCTCCTCTCTAGCGCGGCGCGCCTCAGTACCGCCAACAGCGTCATCACCGTTTTCGCCCACGGCAACGCTACCTTTATCTTCCTGGAGGCCCGCGTCGCCACAACCCTGGGCGATGGCACTCTTCGTGCCCTTGAAAGCGAACTGAGCCTGACGCTCGTGCAGCGCCTGACCGAGTTGCATGGGGGACGCGTGGAAGTCGCCTCTGACGACAACCAAGCAGTTTCGATCCGCTGCCTGCTGGTCCGGAAACGCGCCATGCCCGATCAGAGCCAGAGGGCATCCGCGGCTTAACCATTCTGTTGATTGCGTCGTCTGTGACGGCGCACTAGGCTGCGGCCAGTTCCCTGGATTGGATCGAGACCTATGGAAACGCGCGCTGTTCAGATTTCCCGCACGGGCGGGCCGGAAGTTTTGGAGTTCAAGACGGTCACCCTCGGCCAACCTGGTCCCGGTGAGGCATTGGTACGGCACAAAGCGGTCGGCCTGAACTATATCGACACCTACCACCGTTCGGGCCTGTATCCGCTGGAATTGCCAAGCGGCATCGGCCTGGAAGCGTCCGGCGTTGTTGAGGCGGTCGGCGAAGGCGTCACCAACGTGGCACCGGGTGACCGCGTCTCGTATGGGACCGGCCCCTTGGGCGCCTATTCCGAAGCGCGGATCATGCCGGCATCCGTCCTGTTGAAACTGCCGGACGCGATCCCGTTCGACACGGCCGCCGCCATGATGCTGAAGGGTATGACAACCGAATACCTCTTGCACCGGACCTACGCAGTGCAGCCGGGCGAGACCATCCTGTTCCAGGCAGCGGCG
>CAYYSC010000155.1:0-7527 GCA_964474065.1 uncultured Rhodospirillales bacterium
ACCCGACCTTCTCCGCCAACTCTATCGCAGCAGCCCTTTCTTCCAACTCACCGTGGCGAATGCCGAGCGTGAACTGGCGCGGGCCCGGCTTCCCATTGCCAAACTTTATGCAGGCTTGGCAGATGCCAGCCGCGCCCGAATCGGCCAAATTATCGAGCGGGATTTCGAGGCTACCCGCGGTGCAGTGTTTACCATGACGGAACAGTCAGAGCTTCTGACTGGGGAGCCGGTCCTGCAGCGTGTGATCGCTTTCCGCCAGTCCTTTGCCGATGTCCTGCACGTCGCCCAAGTGGAGTTGCTGAGACGCTGGCAAACTTCGCCGGTGGCGGATCGGAACAACCTGGAGGCGCTGTTGCCACTGTCCATCACGGCCTTGGCGGCAGCAATGGAAAGCACCGGATAGGCCGCGAGCGGTCTCCTCTGGCTGAGCCACGCTCCGCCCCCTCGCCGAGCCGTTATGCCGCCTTGGGGAGGGCGCATCTCCGGACCGTTCCGCAAGTTGCTTGAAAACTGAGCGAGAGTCACGGACAATAAGAACTGTGCAGGACGCAAATGACGAGAGGAAAAAAGCGATGGCTCAAAAACTGGCCGCGGGTCAGCCATTCCCCAAGACCCATGTTTCGGTATCAGACGGCAGCGCGATAAGCCTGCCAGACGGCATGGGCGACGGCTGGAAAATGGTGCTCTTCTTTCGCGGGTCCTGGTGACCTTACTGTCGACGTCAGTTGGACGGCTTCAGTGAGGCAAGAAAAGAACTCGAGAACAAGAACGTCAAAGTTATCGCCGCCAGTGCCGACCCCCAAGACAAGGCTGCCGAACTCTCCGCGCAAACCGGCCTCCTGATAGGCTATGGCGTGGATAAGGCCTTGATCGAGAGCCTGGGAGGGTATTGGCAATCGCAAAGGCAATTCGCTCAGCCGGCGGAGTTCCTATTGAACCCAGACAACAAGATCGTGCAGCTTTCTTATAGCGACGGGCCGCTTGCGCGGACTGAAGCGGGAGACGTGGTCAAAATGGTCGGGTTCTTGGAAAGTCAGAGCAAGGGCTGAGCCCGAACAGCTGGTAACAGCCCCCATCCGCTCCATTGAGAGCGGAGGGGAGGCTTGATGGATCCGTGCCGGAGACACGCCGGCATGTTCTTATCTTCAAACTCCTGTGAAGGGAGGACGCCATGCGGGCAGATTTGCCTGAAAGCCCCGTAACGTTAGAAGAATATGGGGCAATGACGATGGAGGAGCGGCGGAGGGTCTGGCTAGAGATTTCCGCCATCTCCGAAACAGAATTCGACGCCCATATGGCGCGCGAGAAGGCGCGGGAGGCGAATGTGCCGGGGCTAGGCAGCATGGCGCCCGATTTTACAGCAGAGCGGCTTGACAAGCTTGGCCGACGGACGGGCGAGATGGTGCGGTTGAGCGATTTCCGCGGCAGGCCGGTCGCACTCGCCTTCGGTTCCTACACCTGACCGCCTTTTCGTAAGAAGGCCGTGCGCCTTAACGAACTTTACGAGCGGTACAATGATCGGGTTGCGTTTTTCATGATCTACATTCGGGAGGCCCACCCGGACAATGGCTGGCAAGTTCCGAACAACCTGATCGAAAGTGTCGTCTACGACGAACCCCGGACCGATGACGAGCGGGCGGAAATCGCGTCCGCGTGTCAACTCCATCTCGATATCGCGATGCCGATGCTGCTCGACAGCATCGACAACGACATCGACCGCAAATACGTGGGCCTGCCCATGCGTCAGTTCCTGATCGACGCTACAGGAAAGGTCGTTTACGCGGGCGACAAAGGCCCCTTCGGCTGGGACGACACCGCTTTTGAGGAAGCGCTTCTTCGCCTGGTTTGCTGACAATCGGAGGGAGGGTGCACAGGGAGCGTGGCGGCGACGGATATTGCAAGCGCCGCCGCCCCTTTCTCATCCCTCTGCAAATCTCTTGTCCCGCCAGGCGATCGCCGCTTTCAGTCCCTGCTCGCTGCGGATGCGGGCGAATTCCTTTTTCTCCGGGCTGCCAGCCGCATTCAGCAGCACGTCGATGTCGAGGGCGGTTTTCAGCGCCGGAGACAAGCCCATTGCCTCGTAGCTGCGGTTGATCGCCTGCTTCGTCATGCGCACCGAGCGGGTCGAAGCCTTGGCCGTGGCCATGGCCAGTGCCTGGGCCTTCGGCAACACCTGGTCTTCCGGGACGACGTGATTGACGATGCCGAGGCGAAGCGCATCTGCTGCACTCACTTGGTCGTTACCGGTCAGCAGCAGTTCCTTTGCTGCCTTCGGCCCCGATACCCAAGGCAGCAGCATGGCGATAATGCCGGTGCCGAAGCGCACCTCCGGCTCGCCGAAGCGCGTGCCCTCCGCCGCCACGGTCATGTCGCAGGCAAGCGACAACTCGAACGCACCGGCCAGGCAGAAGCCGTGCACAGCGGCGATGGTCGGTTTGGGCGAATGCCAGAACTGCATGATGAAGTCGAACTGCAGGCCCATCTGCGCTTCCCAGTCTTGCACGTCCTCCATCTTGCGCTCGGCTGCGGCCTTCAGATCGAAGCCGGCCGAAAAAGCCCGCCCTTCGCCCCGGACGATGATCGCTTCGGTTGCCTCGTCTGCGTTCAGTTCGGCTACGGCGGCGATGGTCTCGTGCATCAACTCGTTGTGGAAAGCGTTGAGCACCCGTGCTCGGTTGAAGGCAATGGTTGCGACCGGGCCATCGCGGCTGACCAGGATGTGCTCGTAGGGGGACGTGCTCGCGGATAAAGACATGAGGGCGCTTCCCTGCGCTTCGGGCGGAGTCGTTGGCATTATAAACGCAAAAAGCCGGGGGAGCGGAACTCCCCCGGCCAAAGCATGGAGATGGTAACCCGGTCAGGCGGCCTTGGCCTGAACCTGGTCTTCGACCTTGCCTTCGATCTGCTGCGGCGCAGCTCCGTTAATGGCGATCTTACGCGGCTTCATCGCCTCCGGAATCTCCCGGACGAGGTCGATGTGCAGAAGGCCGTTTTCAAGCGCAGCGCCATGCACCTTCACGTGGTCCGCAAGCTGGAAGCTGCGGCGGAAGGCACGTCCGGCGATGCCGCGGTGCAGGAAGGTTCGGTCCTCTTCCGTTTCGGCCTGCTTGCCGGTGACGAACAGGACGCCGTCCTTCACTTCGATATCGAGATCATCCTCCGAGAAGCCGGCCACCGCCATGGTAATGCGGTAAGCATTCTCGTCCATCTTCTCGATATTGTAGGGCGGATAACCATTCGCCTCGTCGGCGCGCATGGCGGATTCGAGCATTCGCTGCATGCGGTCGAAACCGACAGTGGAACGGAACAGGGGGGAGAAATCAAAATTGGTCATAGCGTGCATATCCTCCTGGATGAGCAACATGCGGTTAGCCATAGAACCGCCCGTCATGGGCCGGCCCTGCCGCCGGAGGGATGCCCGCTTTTGCGGCGCATCCTGGCGGCGCGCTTTAGGTGGGTAGCGGCTATGACCGTGTCAAGAGGGCGCGGGAGGTCCTACAGGTCCCCTTCCGCTTTCATCATCCGGATCGACTCCCGGAATGCCTCAACGGTCTTAGCCCGGTCCTCGTTGGTATGGACGGCGCTGATATTGCCCCCCGGCCAACCCATGATGTCCACGCCGTTCAGGAGCATCGCGAGGCGCATTTTCTGCACGGCGCCCGGCGCATTGGCCTTCAGTTCGTCATACCGGAAGGACAGCGGATCGAAGTTATCGGGCGAGACATCGGGCCGGCCCTTCGGATTGGTGAATACGTGAAAGCTGGAATACTCGCCGTATACGGCCCAAGGCACGCCTTCTTCGCGCAGCACTTCGTTCATCTCCGCCCGGAGCGCGGTGCCATAGGCGTTGGCCTTCGCACAGACGTCCTCGTTCGCGATGATTTCCAGCGCCGCCAAACCCGCCGCCGCGCTCACCGGGTTGGCATTGTAGGTGCCCTGATGGCCGATCTTCTCGAAGCCCTTTTCCGTGGCCTTCTCGAAATCGAGCAATTCCAGGATCGCCTCCTTGCCGCAGATCGCGCCTCCCGGCAAGCCGCCGGCGATGATCTTGGCGAAGGTGCCAAGATCCGGCGTGACGCCCGAAGCCTGTTGTGCGCCGCCGGGGGCGACGCGAAAGCCAGTCACCACTTCGTCGAAAATCAGGACAGAGCCGTGCTTGTCGCACCGCTCGCGCAGGAACTGCAGGAAGCCAGGCGCGACTGGCACCATGCCGGTGGAAGAGCCCGTCGGCTCCAACAACACCGCCGCAATGCTGTGCTCGGCGAAGGCCTTCTCCACGGCCTCTCTGTCGTTGGGATCGACCAGCACCGTCGCCGCCGTAATGCCCGAGACGACTCCCGGCGTCGGCGAGCCGTCCATGTGACCGGCTTGGCCGCTGGCCATGTGGTCGTTCCAGCCGTGGAAGTGCGTGCGGAAGCGGATGACCGTGTCCCGTCCCGTAAACGCGCGGGAGAGGCGCAGGGCCATCATCGTGGCCTCCGTCCCGCTGGAGGTGAAACGCACCCGCTCGGCGCAGGGCACCATCTTGCGCACCTGCTCGGCCCATTGAACCTCCCGCGGGTGGGACGCGCCGAAGTGGGTGCCTTCGGCGAGCGCTTCCTGCATGGCGGCAAGCACCTTCGGGTGGTTGTGGCCAAGCAGCAGCGCGCCATGGCCGCCGAAATAATCGACATACTCGTTCCCGTCGGCGTCCCATTTGTGGCTGCCCTCGGCACGGGTGATGTAGAGGCTGTAGGGCGCCAGATGCCGGCTGTCGTGGGTGATGCCGGAAGGGAAGCTTTGGCGCGCCCGCTCGGCCCACTCAGCGGATTTCGGCGTCTTGGCGACATAGGCCGAAATGATGGCGGAATTCGACAGAACGGTATCGGGCAAGGCTCGGCTTCCTTCTCGGCTCGGCGATCGTTACGCTGTAGCGCACAGCATAGCCGTTCAGGAAGGACCCGTCACCCATGGCCAGCATCATCGCCGACGCGTTGCATCAGAGTTCGGTCGTCATCGACGGCCTGATCATCTCCGACTGGTCGCGCGATGTGTTCGAGCAGATGCACAAGGGCGGGCTGACGGCCGCCAACTGCACGTGCTCCGTCTGGCACGGCTTCAACGACACGATGGCGAACATCGCCCAGTGGAAGAAAATGCTGGCGGAAAACAGCGATATCCTGATGCAGGTGCACGCCGCCGCCGACATCCGGCGGGCCAAGGAAGCGAAGAAGGTCGGCATCATCCTCGGCTGGCAGAACACCTATGCGCTGGAGCAGAACATCGACCATCTGCGGCTGTTCCGTGACCTGGGCGTCCGGGTAATGCAGCTGACCTACAACACCCAGAACCTGGTCGGCTCCGGCTGCTGGGAATCGCGGGACAGCGGCCTTTCCGATTATGGCCGGGACGTGATCGACCTGATGAACGAGTTGGGCATTCTGGTCGATCTCTCCCATGTCGGCGACCAGACCAGCCGCGACGCCATCGAACACTCGAAGAAGCCGGTGGCCTACACGCACTGCTTCCCGGCGGCGCTGCAGGAGCATCCGCGCAACAAGTCGGACGAGATGCTGAAGCTGATTTCATCCAAGGGTGGCTTTGTCGGCGTGGTCGCCTATACGCCGTTCATGCCGAAAGGCGATGCCTCCACGGTGGAGGATGTGCTGGACGGGATGGAGCACGTGATGGGCGTAGTCGGTGAGGATCAGGTCGGCATTGGCACCGACTTCACCCAGGGCTACGGCGTCGACTTCTTCGAATACCTGCGCTCGGACAAGGGCTCGGGCCGGGCGCTCGGCCCTGGCATGGCGAAGCGGCCCGACAATCCGAAGGGTCTGGACGGGCCGAGCGAGTATGCGAACCTGACCGAGGCCATGATGAAGCGCGAGTGGAGCGAAAAGCGCATCCGCAAAGTGCTGGGCGAAAACTGGCTGACGTTTCTGGAGAATGTCTGGGGCGGGTAATTGTCTGAAGGCGCGCTCGGAAGGAAGTCCCGGACAGGGGGATTTGCGCCTCCTTCCCGAACGCGCGTTGGGCCTAACTCAACATCGCCCGCACCTTCTCGCAGGCGCGTTCGATGTCATCGACGCTGGCGGCGTAGCTGAAGCGGATGAAGCCTTCGCCGAGCGCGCCGAAGCTGGTGCCGGCGACGGTGGCGACGCCTGCCTCGTCCAGCATTTTGTTCTGGAGTTCCTTGGCGCTCATGCCCGTGCCCTCGATGTTCGGAAAGGCATAGAAGGCGCCGCCCGGCTCCACGCAGCGGAAGCCCGGGATCTGGTTCAGGGCGCGGACGATGACGCGGCGGCGCTGGTCGAACGCCTGGCACATTTCGTCCACCGCGTCCTGCGGCCCTTGCAGCGCGGCGATGCCGGCGAACTGGGTCGGGGCGTTGACGCAGGAATGGTTGTTCACCGCCAGCCGCTCCGCATAATAGAATAGGTCCTTCGGCCAGACGCTGTAGCCGAGCCGCCAGCCGGTCATGGCGTAGGTCTTTGACCAGCCGTCCAGCAGGATCACGCGGTCGCGGATTTCCGGGTAGGACAGCAGGGTCACGTGCTCCCGCCCGTCATAGAGGATGCGGGCGTAGATCTCGTCCGCCAGGATGACCACGTCCGGCCACTTCTCCAGGCCCGCCACCAGCTTGTCGAACTCCTCCTTCGGCACGACGCCGCCCGTGGGGTTCGCCGGGGAGTTCAGGATCATCAGGCGGGTGGCGGGCGTGATCTGGGCGAGCACTTCTTCCGCGGAGAAGGCGAAGCCGTTTTCTTCGGCCAGGCGCATCGGCACCGGTTTCGCGCCCGTGTAGCGGATCATGGATTCGTAGATCGGGAAGCCGGGGTTCGGGTAGATGATCTCCGCCCCCGGCTCGCCGAACATCATGATCGCGAAGAACATGGTCGGCTTGCCGCCCGGCATGATCATGACGCAGTCCGGGTCGATCTCGACGTTGCGGTACTTGGCAATGTCGGCGGCAACCGCCTCGCGCAGCGCCGGGATGCCGTTGGCGGGCGTGTAGCCGTGATGGCCGTCGCGCATGGCCTTGATCGCGGCCTCGACGATGTGGCCCGGCGTTTTGAAGTCCGGCTGGCCGATGCCGAGATTGATGATGTCCTTCCCCTCTGCCGCGAGCTTGCCGGCGCGGGCGAGGACTTCAAAAGCAGTTTCGGTGCCGAGAGCGGACAGATTGGCGGCGATTTTGGCCACGGGGCGTGTTCCTTATGGTGCGGAATTTTCAGCGTGGCCGCACGTTCCATAGGGCGGCGGGGGAGTCAAGTGCCGGAAAGCGGCAGGAAGGCGCAGGGTAGAGGTCATGAATGGAAGGTATGACGCGAGGGCGTCAATTGGCTGAACCTCAAAAATTAAATAAAATCAGAATTTGACATAATGATTTTCAAATCAAAAGTATTATAAATAATTTCTTTTATAATATATATTAATGCACGGTAATATTAAAAAACTAATTTTTATACCGATAATTCACCATATCCTATAGGTCAGAATTTGTAGCGAGTAGGGCGTCGATAAAAGACGATCGGACGGCTAGAA
>CAYYSC010000156.1:0-7509 GCA_964474065.1 uncultured Rhodospirillales bacterium
CGTCGGCTATCTCTACTGCATCGGCAATCCCCGCACGGACTGGCTGTTCCAGACCCGGGCGGAGCCGGGCCTGAACAACCGCGCCCTCGGCTATCCGCGCGGCAAGGTGATCGGCGGCTGTTCCTCGATCAACGGCATGATCTACATGCGCGGCCAGGCGCGGGACTACGACCACTGGCGCCAGCTCGGCCTTGCCGGCTGGGGCTGGGACGACGTGCTGCCCTATTTCCGCCGCTCCGAGGATCATTTCTCCGGCGAGACCGACCTGCACGGCGCCGGCGGCGAATGGCGGGTGGAGCCCGCCCGCATCTCCTGGGAAATCCTCGACGCCTTCGCCGACGCCTGCGAGGCCGCGGGCATCCCGCGCACGGACGACTTCAACCGCGGCAACAACGAGGGCGTCGGCTATTTCCAGGTGAACCAGCGCGCCGGCTGGCGCTGGAACACCGCCAGCGCCTTCCTCAAGCCCGTGCAAAGCCGCCGGAACCTGCAGGTGATGACCGGGGCGCAGGCGGACCGGGTGCTGATCGAGAACGGCCGCGCCGTGGGCGTCGCCTTCACCCGGGCGGGCCAGCCGCAGGAGGTGCGCGCCAATGCGGAGGTCATCCTGGCCGCGGGCGCCATCGGCTCCCCGCAACTGCTGCAGCTTTCGGGCATCGGGCCGGGCGGCGTCCTCGCCGACTTCGGCATCCAGGTACAGCACGAAATGCCGGGCGTCGGCGCGAACCTGCAGGACCATCTGCAACTGCGCTGCGCCTACAAGGTCGAAGGCGTGAAGACCCTGAACGAGACCTCGCGCGGCCTCTTCGGCAAAGCGAAGATCGGGCTGGAGTATGCCCTCACCCGCCGCGGCCCCATGTCGATGGCGCCGAGCCAGTTGGGCGTTTTCACCAAGTCCGACCCGGCGCTGGAGACGCCGGACCTGGAATATCACGTCCAGCCGTTAAGCCTGAACAAGTTCGGGGAGCCGCTGGACCCGTTCCCCGCCTTCACCGCCAGCGTCTGCAACCTGCGCCCGGAAAGCCGCGGCCATGTGCGGCTCCGCTCTGCCAACCCGCGCGAAGCGCCGGAGATCGCGCCGAACTATCTCTCGACCGACGGCGACCGGCGTACCGCCGCCCGGGCCATCCGCCTCACGCGGGAGATCGTGGCGCAGCAGCCCCTGGCCCGCTACCGGCCCGAGGAATTCCGCCCCGGCTCCGGCTACGAAACGGACGAGGAGCTGGCGACGGCGGCGGGCGATATCGGCACCACCATCTTTCATCCGGTCGGCACGGCGAAGATGGGCCTGCCGAGCGACCCCATGGCCGTGGTCGACAGGGAATGCCGGGTGCTCGGCCTCGGCGGCTTGCGCGTCATCGACGCGAGCGTGATGCCGACCATCACCAGCGGCAACACCAACGCGCCGACGATCATGATCGCCGAGAAATGCGCTGACGCGATCCGCTCACGCGCCTAAACTCCCCTTAACGCCGCCGGCCGGGGGGCAGAAGGCGCGACGCAAGCGAGAGGAGGCTCTCATGACGCCGGAAGAACTGATGGCCCGCGCGGTCGAAATCGCCCGCACCAGCCTGGACGAGCCCGGCGCAATGCCGTACGGCGCCGTGGTGGCGCGCAACGGCGAGATCCTGGGGGAGGGGCTGAACCGCGCTAACGCGCTCTCCGACCCCACCTCCCACGGCGAGGTGGAGGCGATTCGCGATGCCTGCCGCAAGCTCGGCAGCACGGACCTCTCGGGTTCAGAAATGTATACGACGGCGGAGCCATGCCCCATGTGTACCGCCACCATGCTCCTCTGCGGTATCGACAAGCTGTATTACGCGGCCGACGGGCAGGACAGCGCGGCGCTGATGCAGCGCCTGTCCGAGAAGAACGCCTCCGCGCGCCGGCGCTTCTCCATGGCGGAAATCCGCGAGCAGGTAGGGCTGCCGACGGAGGCGCGGGCGATGTCTGCCGAACGGCTCGGCGTCGATGAGGCGCGGGCGTTGTTCGAGGCGTTTGCGGCAAGGCACGGTTAATCGGCCGCGCACGGGTCCAAGCCCATTTCCGATGACGCGCCGGGGCGCTAGGCTCGCCCTCAACGAACGAAATCCTTGAGGAGCCCCGCCCCGATGAAAGGCGTTGTATTCACCGGCGACCGCACGCTCGAAATCCGGGACTTTCCCGATCCGACCCCTGGGCCCAACGATGTGGTCCTGGAGATCAAGGCTTCCGGCATGTGCGGCAGCGACCTGCACCAGTACCGGGCGCCCGCTAATCCTGGCGGCGCGGTTACCGGCGGTGTCCGGCGCATGTCCGGCGCCATTGCGGGGCACGAGCCCTGCGGCGTGGTTGCGGCCGTCGGTTCGGCCGTAACCGAGAAGCAGGCGCGCATCGGCCAGCGCGTGATGGATCATCACTACGACGGCTGCGGGGCGTGCAAGCACTGCCGCGGCGGCTGGACTCAGATGTGCCTGGACGGGACGACGGTTTACGGCTCCGGCGCGCACGGGGCGCATGCCAAGTATATGCTGGTGCCCGCGCACACATTGGTGCCACTGCCGGACGACCTGTCGTTCGAGACCGGCGCAGCGATCTCTTGCGGTACCGGCACCGCATGGGGGGCGCTGAAGCGCCTGCAATTGCAGGGTGGCGAAACCCTGGCGATCTTCGGGCAGGGACCAGTCGGACTTTCGGCGACACAGCTTGCCGTTGCCATGGGCGCGCGGGTGATCGCGCTCGATGTGTCTGAGGAGCGCCGGGAACTGGCGAAGAAGTTCGGAGCGGAGATTATCATCGACGCCCTTGCCAACGATCCGGTCGAAGCTTTACGCGACCTGACCCACGGCGAAGGGGCTCATAAAACGCTGGACTGCTCATCGGCCCCGACGGCGCGCCGCGCGACGGTGCAGGCTGTGCGGGCCTGGGGAACAGCCTGTTTCGTCGGCGAACGTGGCAATGTCGAATTCGACGTCTCCAACGATATCCTCCGCCGGCAGGTGACGCTGGTCGGTTCCTGGACCTTCTCCAAACAGGGCCAAGCCGAGTGCGCGGAATTCGTTGCCGACCACAAGATCGACGTCGATCATTTATTCACGCATCGCTGGAAGCTGGATCAGGCGGAAGAGGCCTACAAGCTGTTCGACACGCAAACCACCGGCAAGGGTGTGATCGTGCCCAACTAGGCCTGAAAGCCGCTCTGGCGGAACAGCGTCGTGCGGACGCCCGTCGACTCGTGCCCTGAGTTGGTGAACTATAACCGCCTGAATGAGCCTAGTGCCGGAACCCCCGCCTTGTGTATAGGGCGGGCCGGCATGGGCTGTGATTGACTGGCAAACGGCGTCCGAGGACTTTGGCGGGCGCTGCAGGAATGACCGGAGGTAGCGGCATGACGCGCCAATTGCATTTGAACTTGTTTATCCACTCCCGCGGCCATCACGAAGCTTCCTGGCGGCACCCGGATGCCTCGCCGCTGCCGCTGACGGACATTCGCTATTACAGCGAACTGGCGCAGACTGCAGAGAAAGGGCTGTTCGACTCGATCTTCCTGGCCGACAGCCTGTCACTGGGCGAGGATGCCGGGCGGGCCGCGCGCAGCTGGCTGGAGCCGATTACCACGCTGGGGGCGCTGGCGATGACGACCAGCCGCATCGGCCTGATCGCAACGGCGTCCACAACCTATACCGAGCCCTTCAATCTTGCCCGTCAATTCGCGTCGTTGGATCATGTCAGTAACGGCCGTATCGGATGGAATATCGTCACGACCTGGTCCGTCCCCGCAGCCGAGAATTATGGCGACGAGGCCCAGGTGAGCCATGAAGAGCGCTATGAACGGGCCGAGGAATTCATGGCTGTCGCCAAGGCGTTGTGGGACAGCTGGGGCGACGGGGGCGTGGTGGACGACCGGGAAGGCGGCATCTATGCCGACATGGAGAAGGTCCACCCGGTCGGCCACAAGGGCAAATACTACCGCGTTCAGGGGCCAATGAACGTGCCGCGGCCGCCACAGGGCTGGCCGGTTCTGGTCCAGGCTGGCTCGTCCGACACCGGGCGCCATTTCGCTGCGCGTCATGCGGAGGCGGTGTTCACCGCGCATCTGGAACGGGCGACGGCGGAAGAGTTCTACAAGGATCTTAAGGCGAGGGTGCGCAAGGCAGGCCGCCGCGAAGACCAAGCGCTGATCCTGCCTGGCTTCAGCCCCGTTATCGCCGGAACGGAGGAAGAGGCGAAACGGTATGCACAGGAACTCAACGATCTGACGGACCCGGAAGTTGGCCGCCGCCGGCTTTCAGGACGGTTCGGTGGGCACGATTTTTCCCACCTGCCGCTGGACAAGCCACTTTCGCCCGAAGACTTCCCGGACCCGGCGACCGTCCAGGCGGCGCGCAGCCGGACAGAGGTCATTATCGGCATGGTCCGCCGCGAGAAGCCGACCTTGCGCCAGCTTCTCGCCACACTGGCGGGCGCTCGCGGCCATTATATTTTCGCAGGCACGCCGGAGCAGGTGGCCGACCTCATGGAAACCTGGCTGAAAGACGGGGTGGCGGACGGCTTTAACCTGATGCCGCCGGTCTTGCCGAAAATGCTTGAGGTATTCGTGGCGGAGGTAGTGCCGATCTTGCAGAAGCGTGGCCTGTTCCGTACCGAATACACTGGCCAGACCCTGCGGGAGCATTACGGTCTGATCCGACCTAGCGCCTAGTCTGAAAAAAGGAACCGCGCCCCTCATGGCCTCTACTGTTGCGCTTTACGAGCCCGCCTACGAGCAGATCCGGCCCCGGCTGGAGGCACTGGGCCTCGACATCGCCGTCCTCACCTTCGACCAGCAGGGGCGGCTGTTCCGCGACGGCGCCGAAGTGGCGCCAGAGCAGACGGATGTGGATTATCTCTGGCTCAGCAATTTCATTTCCCGCGACAAGGCGCAGGAACCGGTGTTCGATCTGGTTCTGCGCCTGAAGTCCATCGGGGTTCTGCAAACGTTCAACGCCGGGTTGGACCATCCCGTCTATAAAAAGATTGCGGCGAAAGGCGCCCGCATCTGCAACAGCAGCGCCCAGGCCGTGGCTATCTCAGAGTATGTGTTCGCGCAGATGCTGAACCTGTTTCATCCACTCGACCGGCAACGGGAGCAGCAGCGGGACCGGGTGTGGCAGGTTACGCCATTCCGGGAGATCTGGCGCACCCACTGGCTCATCGTTGGCTTTGGCCCGATCGGGCGGGAGGTGGCCACCAAGGTCAAGGCGTTCGGTGGCAGCACGGCCGTGGTGCGGCGTTCACCGGAAACGGGGCCGCTGGTGGATAAAGCCGGTACCCTGGCCGATCTGCCGGAACTGACGCCCGAAGCCGATGTGATCGTGCTGGCCTGCCCCCTCAACGACCAGACCCGGGGCTTTGCCGACGCCAGCTTCTTTTCCGGGGTCAAAGAAGGTGCGATCCTGGTGAACATTGCCCGTGGCGGGCTGATTGACGATGCGGCCTTGATTACCGCATTGGACAACGGACGTTTGGCGCATGCGGTGCTGGACGTGTTTCACGAAGAACCCCTGCCGGCCGACAATCCCCTTTGGCAACATCCGAAAGTGCGGGTGACCCCTCACACGTCATTTGCAGGCAATGGCGGGGCCGTGCGCTGGCAGCAGCTGTTTCTCGATAATCTGCCGCGGTTCGTGCGCGGTGAAGCGTTGGTGAACGAAGTGGCGCCAGATGATATCTAAGCTCCTGGCATCGGGGCACCGGCCGCGCCTCGATCCGATAAGGAGCAGATCATGCGCATCGAAGCTATCGCCATCGGCGACAATCCGCCAGACGACGTCAATGTGATTATCGAGGTGCCGGTCGGCGGTCAGCCGATCAAGTACGAGATGGACAAGGAAGCGGGAACCCTGGTTGTCGACCGTTTTCTCTACACGCCGATGACGTATCCAGGAAATTATGGATTCGTCCCCCACACGCTCTCCGAAGATGGCGATCCCATCGACGTGCTCGTCTGCAACACGCGTCAGCTGATTCCCGGTTGTGTGATTAACGTACACCCTATCGGTGCGCTGTTGATGGAGGATAATTCCGGCAAGGACGAGAAGATTATTGCCGTACCGTCGCCGCATCTCACGAAGCGTTATGTCGGCATCCAAAATTTTTCCGATTTGCCGGAGATCACCCTGCAGCAGATCCAGCATTTCTTCGAACACTACAAGGATTTGGAGCCGGGCAAGTGGGTGAAGGTTGGCGACTGGCTGGCCGCTGACCGGGCGAAGGAATTGATCGGCGCGGCGGTAGACCGGGCCAAAACCGCGAAATAGCGGCCGGACGGCCCGAGCCTGATGCGCCATCGGGTCTGCAACGAGGAAAGAAGCAACGGCGCTTTGGGGCGGGTCCTGAAGTGGTTCCTGGCTGCAATCTGGCTGCATGGGTGCGGGCAGGGAGCGGCGGCAGAGCCATGGTTCGGGAAGGCCGAATGCAAGCGCGTTGGATTGGTCGATCAAGACACCGGCGCCGAGATATCCGGCATCGAGGACATCGTATTCGAGCCGGAGAGTGGTTCCCTGTACCTGTCTGCCTATGACCGCCTAGCGGTGGAACGGGCAGTTTCGAACAAGGCCGCTTCCGTACCGGAAGGGGGCCTCTATTCCGTTAAACTGGACGACTTGCGGTCAGCCGCATCCCCGCTGAGGCTTCCGCGCCTAACCGCAGGGCTACCGGTTCCGGGCGGCTGGCGGCCGCACGGCCTCGGTCTTACGCAACCGGACAACGGCGAGAGGCGCCTTGCCGTCATCAACCGCCGGTATTTGATGAGCCAGCACGGAGGTTGGGAGCGGCGGGACACCATCGAAATCTTGCAGATGGACGAAATGGGTCCGACGCGTATCGGCAGCCTGGATCAACCGGAGCTTTGCAATGCCAACAATCTGACGTTTTTCGGCCCAAACCGTCTGCTCGTCACCATCGACCGAGAAACCTGCGGGCGGTTTCCCTGGCGAGAGTTCGTGCTCGGCCAGCCTCGGGGCCGGGTGCTGGAGATCGAACTGGACGAGCATGGGGGAGTGGCGCAATCCATCCGCACGGTGCGCAGCGAATTGCCGGTGGCCAACGGTATCGCCGCCAGCCGGGCCCGCAGTCATGTCTTTGTCGGCTTGACCCGCGGCACGGCCATTCTGGTGGGGCATCTCTCGGCGACCGGTCCTGAAAGCTGGTCCACCATCCCGCTGGACGGCGGGCCGGACAACCTCTCGCTCGTTGGCGACGGGCCGCTGGTCGCTGCCGTGCTGCCTTCGCTATTCCGGTTCGCCTTGTACCGTTATGACCTCTTTGGCATCGCCACGGCTCCCTCTGCGATAGACCGGATCGATCCGGACAACGGTGCCGTCGTCCCGCTCTACCGCGACGAGGAAGGAACGCAGTTTTCCGGCGCGACGAGCGCGATTTTTTACGATGGCACGCTCATCGCCGGCTCGGTCCGCGATCGCGGGGTCCTGGTCTGTACGAAGGCCGCAAAGCCATGAGGCGCTTGCATGAATGAGCCTCCACCGCCAT
>CAYYSC010000157.1:0-4435 GCA_964474065.1 uncultured Rhodospirillales bacterium
GACCACATTCTTGCGCGACTTGGACATTTTCTCGGACCGGCCGAGCGTCACCGGCTGGTCCGTTCCGGCGCGGTAGGCTTGTCCTTCCCGCATCTCCACCTGGTCTGGTTGCAGCCAGGCACCGTCCGCAGCCCGGTAGGTTTCGTGCAACACCATGCCCTGGGTGAACATGCCCGCAAACGGCTCTTTCAGGTTGGCATAGCCGCAATCGCTGAGAGCCCGCATGAAGAACCGGGAATAGAGCAGGTGCAGGACCGCGTGCTCGACGCCGCCGATATACTGGTCCACCGGCATCCAGTAATCGGCGGCCCTGCGGGAGAAGGGCTCCGCCTCGCTGTGCGGGTCGCAGAAGCGCAGGAAATACCAGCTCGACTCCCAGAAGGTGTCGAAGGTGTCGGTCTCGCGCCGGGCCGCCCGCTTACACTTCGGGCAGTCGACATGTTTCCAGGTGGGGTGGCGGTCCAGCGGATTGCCGGGTTTGTCGAAACTGACGTCCTCCGGCAGCGTCACCGGCAGGTCGGCCTTCGGCACTGGAACGATGCCGCAGCCCTCGCAATGGATGACCGGCACCGGGCAGCCCCAATACCGCTGGCGGGAAACGCCCCAGTCGCGCAGGCGGTAAACCGTGGTCGGCTCGCCGTCCCCGATGGCTTCCAGCTCCTCACCGACCTTGCGCTTGGCTTCATCGACGCTCAGCCCATTCAGGAAGTCGGAATTGAAGATCAGGCCGTCACCGACATAAGCTTCCGAGCCGATGGTGAAGGTGGCCGGGTCCTCGCCCGTGGGCAGCACCACGGGGATCACGCGCAAATCGTATTTGCGGGCGAAGTCCAGGTCGCGCTGGTCGTGTGCCGGGCAGCCGAAAATCGCGCCGGTGCCGTATTCCATCAGCACGAAATTGGCGACATAGACGGGCAGTTCCAGACCCTCGACGAATGGGTGCTGGGCCGTGAGCCCGGTGTCGTAGCCGCGCTTCTCCGCCTGCTCGATGGCCGCTTCCGAAGTGCCGAGCGAGCGGCATTCCTGGATGAACGCCGCGAGCTTCGGATCTTTCGCTGCGAGTTCCGCTGCCAGGGGGTGATCTGCAGCAATGGCGCAGAAGCTGGCGCCGAACAGCGTGTCGGGCCGGGTCGTGAACACTTCGAGCCGGTCGTCCCGATCCGTCAGGCGGAAGCGGACGTGGGCACCATGGCTGCGGCCGATCCAGTTTTCCTGCATCGCCCGCACCCGCTCCGGCCAGCGGTCGAGATTGGCGATCTCCTCCAGCAGGTCGTCGGCGTAGTGGGTGATCCTCAAAAACCACTGGCTGAGCTTGCGTCGTTCCACTGCCGCGCCGGAGCGCCAGCCCTTACCCTCGATTACCTGCTCGTTGGCAAGGACAGTGTTCTCGACCGGGTCCCAGTTCACCCAGCTCTCGCGCCGGTAGGCCAAGCCTTTTTCCAGGAAGTCCAGGAACATCGCCTGTTCGTGCTTGTAGTATTCCGGCTCGCACGTCGAGATTTCGCGGCTCCAGTCGTAGGACAGGCCCATGGACTGAAGCTGGCCTTTCATCGTGGCAATGTTCTGGCGGGTCCAAACACCGGGGTGGACCTTTGCCTCGAACGCCGCGTTTTCCGCGGGCAGGCCGAACGCATCCCACCCCATCGGGTGCAGGACGTTGTAGCCGGCGGCCCGCTTGTAGCGGGCGACCACGTCACCGAGGGTGAAGTTCCGCACATGCCCCATGTGGATGCGGCCCGAGGGGTAGGGGAACATCTCCAGCACATAATACTTCGGCCGCGCCGGGTCCATTTCCGCACGGAACGTGCCGTTTTCTTCCCAAAGGCGCTGCCATTTCGCCTCGGTCTCGGTCGGGTTATAGCGTGCCATGGCGCATTCTAACGTCTCAGGTGTTCGAAGAACGCTCCAATGCGCACTTTCAGGCCGGAGCGCAAGAGGCGCCGCCGCCGCGGTTCCGAATCGATTGGACAGTAGGTCAAGGATCCGTCCGAATCAGGCGGACGATCCATTGGAGTTGACCCGCAGTTCCCGCGCCCGCGCCAGGATGTTGTCTTCAACCAATTGCGCGGTTCGCTCGCTGACGCTTTTCGTCACCCAGCGGCCGTCCTCCATCGCTTCCCGGAACACGGCGACACGCACGCCATCGGAGCGCAACTGCCGGTCCAGAATATAGATCTGCATCTTGACCCGTTCGTCCGGCGCTTCCGGCGCTACGTGCCAGTCGGTGATAATCACGCCGCCGAACGGGTCGGCCGAGATCAGCGGAAGGAACGACACGGTATCCAGCGAGGCACGCCACAGGAACGAGTTGACGGCGATGCCAGAGCCGCCACCGCCTTGGTTCTGGCCGTCGTTGCTGTCCCCAAACAGGGAGAGGCTGTCCTGGCCGAAAAGTCGGTCGGACTCCTGATACATGTCACCGGAGCCCTTTCGGTTCCGGTCGTCCGGATAGGCGTACTGGGTCTCGCCACTGCTGCATGCCGCCAATCCAAGCATCGCGGTGCCGGCAATCGATACGGCAAGCTGGCGTGGAAGCCGTTTGCCCATGGTATTTTTCATCTTCATGGTTTGCATCTCGCTGTCCCGCAAAGCGAATTTCTCCCGCACCCTACCGGGTCCGGCTAACACAATGCACCGCGCTTTGCCAGCGGCAAGCCGAGCACGCATCACGCTGAGCACACACAGTGTTGCAATTTGATCACGTTGGCGGAAATTCATCCCAGGATAGTGACCCATTTGTTGACCGCCTGTCCGGGCACCCCGTATTCACGTTGGGCAGTCGGTAATAATGCCGACAAAGTCCTTGTTCCGGCAAATACTGACTGGTTCGCCGGAATGCTTCAACGAAAAGGGGTTAGCTAATGAAGAAGAACCTCCTCGCGACCTCCGCCCTGGTGGCGGCCGGGGCGCTGGCCTCGCACGGCGCGTTTGCCGAAGCGAAGCCGATCGAACTTCAGGTCGGCGGTTACATGCAGCAGTGGTTCGGTTTTGCGACGTTTGACGGCGCGCCGGGCCAGGACGATGTCAGCGATGTCGACCAGCAGTCAGACGCGGAAATCCACTTCACCGGGTCCAGCACGATGGACAACGGCCTGACCTTCGGCGTCAACGTGCAGTTGGAAGCCGAAACCTTCGGCGACCAGATCGACGAAGCCTACGCGTTTACGCGTGGCACTTTCGGCGAGATCCTGCTGGGTTCGGAGAACGGTGCCGGCTACGCCATGCACTACGGCTTCGGCAACGGCGCCTACGGCGCGAGCCTGAACACCGGTGACCTTGAGAACTGGTTCCCGGTCGACAGCGCGTACGAACTCTCCGGTACCTATCAGGGTTTCCGGAACCGCGATAACGACAGTAACAAGGTTCGCTGGGTTTCGCCGCGCATCTCTGGCTTCCAGATCGGCGCCGACTTCTCGCCGGAAGGTGATCAGGACAGCGACGCGTTCCCGACGGAAATCAATAACGTCGGTACGCCGGAGCAGGTCTGGTCGGTCGCCGCGAACTACGACAACACGTTCGGCGATTTCCGCCTGCGGGCTTCGGCCGGCTATCAGGGCATCGGCGACGCGAACAATGCCGTCACCGATAACGACGGCCAAGTTTACGGCTTCGGCCTGCGCCTCGGCTTCGGCGGTTTCGAGATTGGTGGTTCCTACACCCAGGAGAACGATGTCGGCCAGGGCGTTGGCGGGTTCAACGTCGAAGACCGTGATGTGTTCGGCGGCTCGGTGACCTATGCGGAAGGGCCGATTGGCCTGAAAGTAGCGGCCGCCTATGGCACCCAGGACTATTATCAGGGTGCGGCGTCCGACACGGAGCAGTTCTCTGCGGAAGTTGGCGCTCAGTACATCATCGGCCCGGGCATCGCCGCACGCGGCTCGGTCTATTACGCAGACCAAAGCGACGTGAACGGCAATTCCAACGACGACCGCGAGGGCATCGCGGTTGTGGGCGGTCTCTCCCTGAGCTTCTAATCGCTTTCTGTCCGCAGGGATCAGCGATTTTCGGGCGGGCGGTCTTCGGGCCGCCCGCCTTTCCAGTTACAGGCGCCTTTGATTCAGCCGCCAGGACGATCAAGCGCCGCTGGTATTCGCCATCATAGCATTGTTAAGAATGACCGGGCGGAGCCAGTGTTGCATTTCGGTCACTGCAGTTGAAATTCCTCATGGGATAGCGCGCTCTTTGTTGACCGTGGGCGCATGTGATCGTACGCATGTCCGGACTTAATAGTCGTTCTGAACGCTATTCTAGGTGCAGGCAGTCCGGCTTGGATTGCTTGATCTTATGAAGAGAAAGGGGTTGGATATGAAAAAGAACCTTCTCGCGACTTCTGCCCTCGTGGCGGTTGGCGCGTTAGCCTCGCATGGCGCGCTCGCGCAGGCGAAGCCGATCGAACTTCAGGTCGGCGGTTACATGCAGCAGTGGTTCGGTTTTG
>CAYYSC010000157.1:4535-7442 GCA_964474065.1 uncultured Rhodospirillales bacterium
CGGCGCCGACTTCTCGCCGGAAGGTGATCAGGACAGCGACGCGTTCCCGACGGAAGTCAACAACGTCGGTACGCCGGAGCAGGTCTGGTCGGTCGCCGTGAACTACGACAACACGTTCGGCGATTTCCGCCTGCGTGGCTCGGCCGGCTACCAGGGCATCGGCGATGCCAATAACGCGCAGGCCGAGAACGACGGTCAAGTGTACGGCTTCGGCCTGCGCGTCGGCTTCGGCGGCTTTGAGGTCGGTGGCTCCTATACGCATGAGGACGATGTCGCTCAGCGGATCTCGGGAGGCCCCGGTGGTGCCGCTGTTTTCGTCGAAAATCGTGACGTCGTTGGCGGGTCGGTGACCTACGCATCCGGGCCGCTTGGAGTGAAGCTTGCCGGTGCTTATGGCTGGCAGAAATACACCAACAATCCCGGCAACGCGATCACGACGGACACCGAGCAGCTGTCTTTCGAGCTTGGCACTCAGTACATTCTTGGGCCAGGTGTCGCCGCTCGTGGCTCGGTCTACTACGCGGAGCAGGACGACGTGAACGGCGTTGCTGGTGACGACCGGAGCGGTGTCGCGGTCGTCGGCGGTATTTCGCTGAGCTTCTAATCGCCTCCCTCCTCGGAGGGACTCGCGGTTTTTGGGCGGGCGGTCTTCGGGCCGCCCGTCTTTTTTTGACCTGGGTTGTGGCCGTGCGACGGGGCCCTTGCCTCTCCGTTACGCCAATGGCAGGACAGGGGTTCACGGGCGTTTCATTGACAGGGACAGACAACGCCGATGGCGATTTTGTGGCTCGTTTCCTTCCCGAAATCCGGCAACACGTGGCTCCGCGCGTTTCTGGCCAACTATCTGACGAACGATTCGGAGCCGATGAGCTTGGCCGCGCTGGAGCGGTTCGGCTATTCGGATGCACACGGATGGCCCTATGAAAAACTCAGCGGCCGCCCGCATGGCACCCTCACGGATGAGGAGATCGGCAAGCTTCGCCCCAAGGTGCAGGAGATGCTCGCGCGCTCCCAGCGCGACCACGTGCTGGTCAAATCCCATAACGCACTCGGGACGGTTGCGGGCGTGCCCATGTTGAACCGCGCGGCCACCCTGGGCGCGATTTACGTGATCCGGAACCCGTGGGATGTCGCTGTCTCCTACGCCGATCATTTCGGCATTTCAATTGACGACGCGATCACCGCGCTCGCCAAGCCAACGCTGATGATCGAACCGAGTGACCAGAATATCCGGCAATTCCTGGGCGACTGGAGCGGCCACGCCAAGAGCTGGAACAACGAGGAGGAACTGCCCCTGCACATTGTCCGGTATGAGGACATGCAGGCGAAACCGCGCAAGGCCTTCGGCAAGATCATCGAGTTTCTCGGCCTGCCGCCTGACCGGAAACGCCTGGACAAGGCGATCAAGTTCAGCAGTTTCCGCGAACTTTCCCGGCAGGAAGCCCGGAACGGCTTCGGCGAAAAGTCCCGCAGCGCCGAGCGGTTTTTCCGGAAAGGCAAGGCTGGCGGCTGGCGGGATGTCCTGACGGCGGAACAGGCCCAGCGTATCCTGGAGAACCACCGCGAGGCGCTGAACCATTTCGGCTACCTGAATCCGGATGGGTCGATCCGGGACGACGCATAGACCGTGCGTACAGCGGGCGGTTTCCCTATATTGAGGGAGAAGCCGTCGGCTTATCCCCCTCCCTGCTGCTTCGGAGCGGAACAGTTGAACGAACAAGCGCAGAGCATTCTCCTGGACACCGTCCGCAGCAACCTTGCGACCGTGCATTCGAACATCGAACGCGCGGCGAAGGACGCCGGCCGCGATCCGGCAGCGGTCAAGCTGATTGCGGTCAGCAAGGTCCAACCGCGCGAGCGCGTGGAGGCGGCTCTGATCGCCGGGCACCGCGTCTTCGGCGAAAATCGGGTCCAAGAGGCGGAGGAGCGCTGGCCGCCCTTCAAGGAGCAGTATTCGGACGTCGAGCTTCACCTGATCGGCCCGTTGCAGACGAACAAGGCCCGAACCGCCGTACAATTGTTCGATGTGATCCATACGGTAGACCGCCCCCGTCTGGCCGCCACCCTTGCGCGCCTCTTCGACGAAACCGGGCGGCAGTTGCCGTGTTTCATTGAGATCAACACCGGCGCCGAGCCGCAAAAGGCCGGCGTCCTGCCCGATGAGGCCGACGCCTTCATCAAGGCATGCCGGGACGAGTACCAGCTCCCCATCGTTGGCCTGATGTGCATTCCGCCGGCCGATGACGTTCCCGCCCCGCATTTCGCCTTTCTGGCCGACATTGCCAAGCGGAACGGGTTGTCCCGGCTGTCGATGGGCATGAGCGCGGACTATGAGCACGCCGTGCAACTCGGCGCGACGGATGTGCGGGTCGGCAGTTCGATTTTCGGTGAGCGTCAGTACGCGTGACGGCACTGGATTCTTTGCTGAAAGAGGTGGCGGCGTGCCAGCTATGTGCCGAGCATTTGCCGCTGGGGCCACGTCCGGTTGTCCAACTCCACCCGGAGGCGCGTCTGTTGATCGTCGGCCAGGCACCGGGAACGAAAGTACATGAGACCGGCATTCCCTTTAACGACCCCAGCGGCGATCGTCTGCGTTCCTGGCTCGGGGTGAACCGGGAAACCTTCTACGACCCGGCCAAGATCGCGCTGATGCCAACCGGGTTCTGCTATCCGGGCCGGGCTCACCGTGGCGGCGATCTCCCTCCGCGCAAGGAGTGCGCTCCGCGGTGGCATGGCCGGCTGCGTCCCTTGTTAGGCGGGGTGCGGCTGACCTTGCTGGTAGGCCAATACGCTCAGGCGCATTATCTCGGGCGCCGCCGCAAACGCACGCTCGGCGAGACGGTGCGGGCCTGGGAGGAATACCTGCCGGAGTTCTGGCCAACCACGCATCCCAGTTGGCGGGTCAAT
>CAYYSC010000158.1:0-7438 GCA_964474065.1 uncultured Rhodospirillales bacterium
GGGGGAGGTTTTGTGCCATTCCTACCTTGCGCCCACCCATACCGAGCCGGTCATCGTACGCCCCTCGGCGGTCTACGGGCCAACCGACCAGCACCGCCGGGTTGTGCAAAAGTTCTGCGAGAATGCGCTTGATGGGTTGCCGATTCAGCTAAACCACCGGAACGATCACACCATGGACTTCACTTACGTGGATGACGCCGCCCACGGATTCTTTCTGGCCGCCACCCATCCTTCCGCCGGCGGGGAAACCTTCAACATCACTTATGGGCAGGGACGCCGGCTCAGTGAACTGGCTCAGGTGCTTAAACAATATGCGCCCAATCTGAAATTGTCCGGTGAAGAAATCGACGACCACGACCGCCCTCGCCGCGGCGGACTCTCGACCGATAAGGCGCGTCGATTGCTTGGCTACGAGCCCCGCTGGCCACTCGAGCGCGGGATTCCTGCGTATCTGGAACACCTGAGAAAGGGTAGAGCCCAACATCGCGGTGCGGCCTGATATGAGCGTGGCGAATCGCACCCCTCTCTCGTTCTCGGGCGCGGGACGGGAAAACGCCGAAGTCATGCCATCATTGACTGCCGTGACGGAACGCGTCCTTTCTGGCGAAGCGCTCCTTAACGGACCGGAGATCTTCGACCTCGAAGCCAAGCTTGCCGAGCGGACGGGAAGGAGCTACGCAGTAGCGGTCAACTCTGCCACCGACGCCCTTTTTTTTGCGCTGACTGGTATCGGGATCGGGCGGGGGGATGAAGTCCTCGTGCCCAATTTCTCATTCGTTGCGTCGGCATCGGCCGTGGTGCGCTGCGGCGCCCGCCCCGTTTTCACGGAGGTCATCGCACCAACGCCTGATGCCCTGGCGGTGGGGACGATGGATCTCAGCGATGCGGCCCGGCGCATAACCCCCCGGACACGGGCCATGGTCTGGGTTGGGTTGTATGGCGGCTTCGCCGATCCTGCTCCGATCGAGATGTTTGCGGCGAAACACGATCTTATTCTGGTCGAGGACGCGTCGCAAAGTTTCGGCGCCGCTTTTGCCGGACGCCCTGCAGGAACGCTAGGCACCGCTTCCTGCTTCAGTTTCGACCGCAACAAGTCTCTGGCTGCACCCGGAACCGGTGGTGCGGTGATGACCGACGACCCGGATCTGCAGGAGCACGTGCGTTCGTTGCGCTATCATGGCCGGGATGGGGGCGGCTTCGGACGGCTCGGCTACAACTCGCAGATGTCGAGCGTGACTGCGGCGATCCTGTTGCTCAAGCTCCATCACCAGGACGGCTGGATGGCGCGACGTGCAGCAGTAGCTAAGCGTTATGACACCGCATTGGCCGACCATGTCGGCATTCTGCGTTGGGCGCCTGAAGTCCTGCATGCGCGGCACAAATACGTGATCTTGACGGCGGCGCGTGACGCACTCGCTTGGCACCTGAAATCCGAAGGAGTGCCGACGCTTAGCCACTATAGGGAGCCGCTCAGCCGGCTAGCCCTTTTTGACGGCGGCACCGAAAACCCCGGTGATTTCCCTCACGCCGAGGCGATAGCCGCCCAGGCGTTGTCACTGCCGATTTACGCCCAGTTGAGTGAAGCCGAAGTAGAGCGCATTATCGAAACGGTCCTCCGCTTTTTCGAATGAAATACGACGTCATTCTGATTGGTACCGGCCCGCCAATGCTTTTCGAGGGCTTGGCCATAGCGGAGGCTGGCAAGAAAGTCATTTTTGTCGATCAGGCGGCCGAACTCGGGGGCGCGTGGCGCACGCCCACGGTGTTCGGGTACCGAAACGTAGAGACCGGCGTTCACATCATCGAAAACCGAAGGCACCTGTTACGCCTCCTCGAAACGTTGCTTGGACCCGGTGCCCTGATCAAAGACCCACTGGATTTCGGTCTGGTGTTGAAGCGGCGGATACCGATGCGTGTAGCAAGAGTGCTGCTCTACGCTCTGGCGGCGAGTAAGGCTCTGCTTCGTATCGACTTGGACCGCTCCATTCACGGTGCGAAAAACACGATGTCCGCCATCGGTAGCTTAACGGTTCCGTTGGTCTATCCGGTCAATGGCTTTGCAGGAGTGCTCGCCGCCTTGCATGAACGTCTGTGCAGGGTCGGCGCCGAGTTTCGTTTCGGCACCCAGATCAAAAGCATTCGGATCGACCACGACCGGGTAACCGCCGGCACCAACTTCGGTGATCTATTCTCATCGAATTTGGTGATGTCCTCCCGAGCCCATGCGCCAATCGAAGGACTTGAGCATCTTTGGCGAATGACCCAGTCGAAAACCGTTCCCAGCGTCGTCCTGCATCTGGGTGCAGGACGGGTGCGATTTGACGGATATGTTGAGATTTTTGCCGATCCGTTTGTGAAACGGGTCCGAAACATTACTCGGTTCGTTTCACCCGCGCCGGCGCAAGGAACGGCACTCGTCACCGTGCAATTGCGCGGCCCGCATACCGGCACCGATGACATCACGTTGGCTGGGGAGATCATCGAGCGACTGCAGAAGCTTGGCCTTCTCGCTGGCGGTGTCACGGCAGCCGAAGTTGCCCGCAAGGACGTCTCCGTTACTACCTTAAGCCGTTCCGCTCTCGCCCAGATCGGCCGAACGTTTCCCGACCGCGTTACTTTGCTAAATACCGTAGACCTGAGCGACCGCCGCCATCGGGTTGCTCAGTGTGATGGGGCCGCCGAAAATCAGCGACAACGGCATACGATATTAAGGAAACCGCACGTATGCCTTTAGGTATCCTGAATGGATTAAACCGGTTTCCAGAGGGTCCAGCCCTCAACAAGGAGAGCGCACGATGACGGGACCGGATCGCTACAGGCGTTAAAGGTTTTTTTTTGGGCGGTAGCGTCAGGGGCACGTCCACCAGGCGCTTGCCCACGAAATCATCAGAAGCGACCGCAAGATAAACTGCGGCAGTCTTCAAAAGCCAAGCTTCACGGTCGGAACTGCAACGCGCGTGTCCGCAGCCGCGCCGGCTGACGGACGATACGATAGGCGGTTTCCACCCACTCGCAGACCAGGCGGCGGGTGTCGCGCGGGTCGACCATCTCTTCCATCTCGAATCGGTTGAGGGGGCCAACGGGGCCGCGTACGCTTTCGATCCTCGCCTCGATCTCCGCCCGGAGCGCAATGGGGTCCTCCGCCTCGGCCAACTGGCGCTTGTATGCGGCCTCGATCCCGCCTTCCGGCGGGATGCCGCCCACGTCGGCGGCGGGCCACACAACCCGGGCCTGGGGTCGAGCCAACGGGGTCGCATAGTTATTGCCGGCCACACCAAAGCTACGCCGGGCCAACACCGTGAAGATCGGCACCTGCACCTGCGCGAACGCGATCATCCATTCGCCGCCCTTGCGGATGGTGCCGGCGATCTCGTGCTCGACGCCGACAGCAAAACCGGGATTGTCTACCAAATTCAGGATCGGCAGATGAAAGGTGTCACACAGGTCAATATGGCGCTTGAGTTTGTCGCAGCCGTCGGCGGTCAGCGCTCCGCCATTTTCGTGCCGGCTGTCGGAAGCAATCACACCGAGCGGGTAGCCATTGAAGCGCACGAAACCGACGATTTGGTCAGTGCCCCACAGGGAGCCCATCTCAAAAAAGGAGTCGCGATCCGCCATCAAGCGAATGACCTTGCGCATGTCGAACGTGGCGGTGCGTTTGCGTGGGATCAGCGTGAACAATTCCTCCTCGCGGCGGTCCGGCGGGTCGGACGGATCGGCGGGTTGCACCGGCGGGGCCTCATAGACGCTGGCCGGCAAGTACGAGAGGAAACGGCGCGCCTGGGCCATTGCGTCCGCCTCGGACTCCGCCAGATTATCGACGGACCCATTGGTGCAGTGGATGCGCCAGTCGCCGAGATCCTCCTTGCTGATGTCATACCCCATGGCGTGCGCCACCACCGGCGGCCCGGCCACAAACAGCTGGGCAATATCCTTGACCATGACAGAGAAGTGGCCGAGGACCGCCTTCGCTGCGCCTATGCCTACGACGGAACCCAGCAGCATGTTGACGACCGGCACCGTCCCAAGCTGGTCCCGGTAGACCTCACTACCGAGGTGGCCTGGCAGAAAGGAACCGCCGCCACCGGTGACGCGCGGCTGGCCGGCCTTGATCGCGCCAGAGCTTTCCTCGGCAGCGCTTTTGCCGGACTTGACCTGGGTCGGGACCATGGTCGCGACGCTGCCCCCTCCGGACGAGCCGTCGAGCAAGCGGATCGAGGGGATGTTTAATTCCAGCGACAGGCGGTCGAGATAGCGGCTCTTGTTGCTGATTGCGCCGTCGGCATGGCCGCCCCGGGAGGTGAAGTCATCGGCACAAACCACCACTTGGCGGCGTGCGATCTGGCCGGTTCCGCCGACATGGTTGGCGGGCGTAAACGCCGCGATGTGGCCATCCTCGTCATAGCTGGCGAAGCCGGCCAAGCTCCCGACCTCCCGAAATGACCCCTGGTCCAACAGCAAGTCGATGCGCTCCCGGCAGGTGAGCTTGCCGCGAGTGCGCTGACGCACGACCCCAATCTCCTCCGAGCCCGGCGCGAGCCGCTGGTCCGCGAGATCCTGCAGCGCACGCACCTCTTCCAATTGCGGTCCCCAGGTCTCGCTCGGATCCAGGGCGGCGAGATCCCGTTCCGCATCGCCTTCGGCTGGCGTAATGGCGGCAACGAGCTGCCCGGCGGTGACCGCATCGCCCTCGCGAATCGGCTGCAAAGCGGTGACCGTACCGGAGCAGGGAGCGGGAACGGCAGCTTCCATTTTCATGCCGCTGATTACAAGGAGCGTTTCGCCACTGGTGACGCGCTGGCCCTCGGCTACAGCAAACTGCACGACGGTGCCAGCCATCGGGCAATCGACGGCAGTGGCGGCGGGCGGGACATCAAGCTCCGGCAACCGGGCTTCCATCACGCGCGCCGCGCCCCGGGCGGCCGGAGCGACAACCGCTTGCGCCTGCTGGGCAAGAAAGGCCAGCGTCTCACCCCCCGCACCGACGGGCGCGATGCCAGCAAGCTCGGAGTGTTCCGCCATGAGGGTGGTACGGGCATCGCCGGCCACCACGAGCGGCTCCGAAAGAATGGCGTCCAATTGAGCCAAGTTGGTTGGCAACCCCGCGATGTGGAATTCCGCGAGCGCAGCGCGAGTGCGCTCGACCGCAGCGGCCAAAGTCCCGCCTGTGCCGACAAAGCCGATTACCTTTGCCAGTAGCGGGTCGAAATGCGGTGGTGGCGTCAGCCCCAGATAGCCGCAGGCATCCACCCGGACGCCGGGACCGGACGGCTCCTTGTATGCCGATAGGGTACCCGTACCCTGCGCCACGACCCGGGCCTGCACGGCATGGCCGCGAGGGCTGCCGACCGCGGCTTGGTCAGGAAGGCCGAGTTCTTGCAGTTTGGCGCCGGCAGCAATGCGGAACTGTGCCTGCACCAGATCAATGCCCATCACCTGCTCGGTGACGGTGTGCTCGACCTGGATGCGCGGGTTGCACTCGATGAAATAGTGCGCGTCCTCTTCAGGAGAGACCAGAAACTCGACCGTTCCGGCATTGGCATACTCTGCGACTTTGGCCAGCTTCACGGCGTCTTCAAGGATGCGCTGGCGGAGGCGCTCTTGCAGGTTGGCGGCCGGCGCAATCTCGATGACCTTCTGGTTGCGGATCTGGACGGAGCAATCGCGTTCCCACAGGTGGACGGTGTGGCCATGGCCGTCCGCCAGAATCTGCACCTCGATATGGCGTGGCCGGTCGATCAGTTTTTCGACGAAGACCGAACCGTCTCCGAAGGCCGCGGCCGCCTCGCTCTGGCAGCGGGCAAAAGCGTCGGCGAGTTCATCGGGCGAAGCCACGGCCCGCATGCCTCGTCCGCCGCCGCCGGCAGCCGCCTTCAACATGACCGGATAGCCCAGGCTCGCCGCCACCTGCTCTGCCTCTGCAGCCGAAGCGAGCGCGGCGCTGCTCCCCGCCACGGTCGGAATACCGTGCGAGGCGGCGAGCGCCCGTGCCGTTACCTTATCGCCAAACAGGCGGAGCGCAGAGGGTGACGGACCGACAAATGTCAGCCCCGCCGCCGCGCACATCGCCGCAAAGTTCGCATTTTCCGAAAGAAAGCCGTAGCCGGGATGAACGCAGTCGCATCCAGTCTCTTTGGCGATCTCGATCAATGCCGCACCGTCCAGGTAGGCCGCCACCGGGTCAACGGTTTGTGGCAGGGTTCGAGCCTGGCTGGCGACGCGGGTGTGCAGGGAATGCGCATCCGCCGGCGCATTCACTGCGACGGCCTCCATACCCACTCCGTGCGCGGCCTTTGCGATGCGGATGGCAATTTCGCCGCGGTTAGCGATCAGGACGCGGCGGAGCGTTTCCATGGGATTAGCCTTTTTTGTTGACTGGATCGTTAGCTGGGTTTTCTCCAACGCTAACGAATGCGCTCTCCGGACGGAACTAGGTTTACGAGGGTTCGCGCACCGACAACAGGGGCAGACCGCGCCCGCCTTCGGATATGCCGGGTTTGATGATACGCTGGCATCATTTCGATCAATGTCGTTGAATACTTGGCTCCGTTCGATGTCGCGGGCGTGCCGGGCAAAATCCTGGCCCGCGCTCGGCACTTCGGTCAGGTGGTTGACGCTTGCTACCCAGCGGGGCGGTTAATGGCGCGGTTTTCCGCCGCCGCCTGCATGGAGGCAACACGCACTTAATCGGCGGACGGAAAAATCAGGGAGTAGGGTCATTGTGCCTGCCAATCCGGGTCATTCTTGTTCTGTTGCTCGTGGCTGCCATACCGGGCACAGGTAGGGCATCTTCGGCCAGCGCGTCGAGCGACGGGCTTCACTGTCTTGCCCTGACGGTATACTGGGAGGCGCGCTCCCTCTCCAAGCGAGGCCGCGTGGCCGTTGCGCATGTTGTGATCAATCGTGTCGCCAACGACGAGTTCCCTGAAAGCATTTGCCAAGTTATCCGCCAAGGAGGAGAAACACTTAACCGGTGCCAGTTCTCGTGGTGGTGCGATGGCAAGCCCGACGTCCCCACGAATCCAGACGCGTGGCAACAGGCGATCGCCACCGCGCGCAGCGTACTTGCAGGCGAAAGCATCGATCCGACTGGCGGGGCTCTGTATTTTCATAACGAAGGCGTCAACCCACCCTGGACCGGAAGCCTCATCCGGACGGGTAAGATCGATGCGCATGTCTTCTACCGGTGATGTGCCTGGATCCGGTGGCGGCGTTAGCTACTACCCGGTCGTTTCGCGCGGCTCGAAAAATGGCCTGCCGGACCAGTAAGTGGCCGCGTCCGGGTTCGGCGGCAACTTCGGGAGAACCGCGACGCATTCCGGGAAACCGGTCGCTGGCGCGGCTGGATCGAAACACCCATGTCACGTTTGAAGCGCCAGATGGACCTCGCAAGCCTACGCATTCCCCGGATGCCAGCGATGCGATACAGGGTCAATCG
>CAYYSC010000159.1:0-7414 GCA_964474065.1 uncultured Rhodospirillales bacterium
TGGCCGGCCATAACCGCTGCGCCGCCAAGTATCCCGCGACGATCACGACCGAAGGGATGACGATCATGTCCCAGCGGGAAAGGAATTCAGCCACCGCGTCCGCTGATACCAGACCGAACGCATCTCCGCTGTAGACCGGTACCGCCGCCGCGACGAAGGCGACCGCGCTCCGCCAAAGGATCGAAAACACCCCCTTTAACAGACCAATGGCCGCCCGCTGGGCTTCCCGCTCTTTCGTGTCGTCGTCCAATTCCTTGCTGGCGACAATCCGTGCAGCGCCGGATGCCGTCGCAACCGCTTTCGACGCCTCCGGAACGACGCCGATCAACCAGAAAACGACCAGGAATGCCAGAATGGAGGCAACAGCAAAGCCAGCAATCACGGATTGTTAGACGCCGAATCGGCTTGGGACGACCGCGCTTCCGCGACTTCCGGCCCCTGCTTCCGCTTCCGCAAGATCCGTTTCAGGGGATACCACAGGAAGCCAATGATCAATAAAACAACAGCGCCCACCACGCCAAAGAAGGTTCCGATCGCCGTAATACCTGCGCCTGGCCCGATGTAGGCCATCGCAGGGCCCGCAACAGAAATCAGAACAGCCGCCGTCAGCAACCCAACAGCTTTTTGCTTAATGCTCGTTTTCATGATCATCAACGCTCACCCCGTCTCCAACTACAATCAGTCGGATGTCTCCGCATGCCGCGTTTTCGGGGACAGGTCAGGCGAAGGCATCGAATAATATGTCATTTACCATTGAAGACACATACAATCAACGGTCACGCTCCGTCTTGCCTCGGCGCAAGCAGCTTAAGCTGCTTTGGTGAGCTCTGCGCCTACGTTTTGGCGAACATTCCGTCCCGGCACCTCCACCACCGCTTCGCCTGGCATGCGGTCAAGATCGCTCCTTACGCTGTCATCCTGCCGGAAGGAGCCGCCAGCAGGCGACCCTGTTTCAGGCACAAGGCGAATCCCTCCGATGGCATAAATGGCAGGGACGTTCCGCAAGCTGGGGGAGACATCAACTTTTGATCATCATTCGTAATTTATTACTGACCAGCCGTTCTCGCGATGCATTGGTTGTCTGCATAATGCTAATAATGTACAAAAGTTGTGGCATGATAGAGATCATCCCGGCGGGGCGACTGAGAAGTGAACGAAGAACAGGCGTGGCTTCATAGGCCTTCGTCCTTCGGAAGCGTGGAGAGGGGGCAATGGGGGAAAGGTTGTTGTTCAAGAGATACGGGGTGACGGGCTCGTCTACGCCGTTATCCCGGCAGAAAATCCGCGATTTTGCGATCTCGGTGCTAAAGAATGTCGCTATTCAAGTCATGCCGCCACTGACGCTCGCGCGCATGAAACGGGAGTACGAAGCGCGCGTCCGACCGAGGAAATGGAGCGAGGTCGAAGAGGACATCCTTCACATGCTCGTACCCCGGAACCGCACCGCATTCGATGTCGGGGCCAACATTGGGAGCTATACCGAACAACTCGCTCTCCTGGCACCCCGCGTAGTCGCTTTCGAACCGGATCTGGATACGGCGCAGCACATCCTTTCGCGCCGCTTTCCCAACGTAGAAGTCGTCACCAAGGCTGTTTCCGACCGGAATGGAACTGGCCGACTGTTGGTTCCCGTCGCCGGTGCTAAACGAATGTCGGCTCTAGCCACGCTGGAGGTTCAAGATGAAACGGCTGGCAAATACGAGGCAAACAAAGTCGAAACCATCACCCTGGACGACTACGCCTCGTCAAACGTCGGCTTCGTGAAGATCGACGTTGAAGGCCATGAACACAAGGTTTTGCAAGGTGCATCCCGACTTATCGAAAATCAAAGGCCCGTTTTTCTGATCGAAATGGAAGACCGTCACCGACCAGGCGCCATTTGGGAGATGAAGCACTTCTTTGACCGGTTTAATTACATCGGCTATTTTATCTTTAATGGGAAGACATACGACCTGTCCGCTCTAACAGCGCACATGACCGACCCGAGTGAACTCACGCGGAGCGTGCCAAGAAAAAAGATGCGCTACGTCAATAACTTCATTTTCGAGCCCGACCCAGACATTGCAACCACGCGGCGAGCGCGAATCGAACGCGCACTTCCGATGTGATGGGCGCTCCTGAAGGCGGCATCAAAAGGGTCGACGTCTCCAATCCTCTTAAATTCTGTCCGGGAAAATGGTCGTCACATCAGCTACACCATCATTCAGTTCGCAGCCCAGCGTGGATCTGAGAGGAAGCCCACCGATGGCCTTATACGGCTAAAGCAACCCCATCATGGCCGGGATCGGCCCCGCCTGCGAGCTCCCCGTTGGCTCCGATGGTGACACCGTGCACCGCGCCAATGTGGAACGTGAGCGGTGAGCGGATTACTTCGTAACCTGACTCCCGCAACGGCTCGACCGTGTAGTCAGGAATGCGATTGGTGATGTCGATAGCGTTCGAGGTGGAAGAGAAACGCGGCACGCTCACCGCACGGTCAATGGGCATGCGATGGTCGATTACGTTGAGAAGCGCCTGCAACACGCCCATTGCAATCTGGGTGCCGCCCGGGGCCCCGATCACGACCCGCGGTTGCTCGCCTTCGAAGACGATGGCAGGGCAGAGTGAGGAGAAGCGGCTCTTCCCCGGCGCAACCGACCCGGCCCGCCCCGGCCGCGGGTCGAAAACACCCATGCAGCCATTGTACATGAAGCCCAGCCCGTCGGTGATGACGCCCGATGGCATGCCAAGCGAGTGGGTCATGGTCACGCAATTGCCATCCTTGTCGACCACGGCAACGTGGGTCGTCTGCGGCGACTCTGCCGTGACCCGTTCGACCGTTGCCCGCTCGCCGGCCTTGATCCTGGCAGCAGCAGCCGCGGCATAGGCCTTGCCTGTCAGGCGGCCGAGCGGAACGTCGACAAAGGCCGGATCGCCGACATGTGCCTCCTTATCGGCAGTGGCGATCTTCATCGCCTCGCAAACCGTGCGGATATACTCGGCCGAGTTGAGGCCCATGCCGGCCAGATCGAAATGCTCGAGAATATTGAGCATTTCGAGGAGCATCACGCCGCCGCCCGGCGGGTGACAGCTCGCAATTCGCATGCCTCGGTAAGTCGTCTCGATCGGCTCCGAACGGCCAACCCGATAGGCTTCCAGGTCGGCCTTGCGCAGGAGGCCGCCGTTTGTCCGCATATCGGCATCGATCGTATCAGCGATCTCTCCTCGGTAGAAAACGTCGATGCCGTTGCGTTGAATCAGACGCAGGGTTGCGGCCAAGTCCGGGTTGACCACCCGCTCGCCGATGCGTTTCATCCGCTGGCCACCCCTTCCGTCGTCCGTGAAATAGACCTCGCGGCCGGTTTTTGAGAAGGCGAGGCGTTCCTCCACCTGCACCCGGCCGAGCGCAGCCCCGTGCGTCCACCAGAAATAAACGTGCGGCCGGACAGCGAACCCCATCTCAGCCTGCGCTGCCGCGGGGGCGACCACGTCGGCCCAGTCCCAGGTGCCGAAGTCGCGCACGGCATCGTGATAGGCCATCAGTGCGCCCGGGGTAGTGATCGCCCCATACCCGAGATCGTTCACGTTATTTCTGAGCACGAAACCGAAGCCGTCGCGCGTTTCTTCGATCAGAAGGTCCTGCCACATTTCCGGTGTGGCGCTGAGCGGCGTCTTGCCATGGAAGTCCAAGCAAGTGTGCACCCCTTTTCCCGGCATGTAGATCTGACAGTTTCCGAAGCCGGCGATTCCGCACATCTGCGGATCGACCACTCCCTGCACCAGCGCGGCCGCCATGGCGGCATCGACAGCGTTGCCTCCCGCCATCAGAACGCGAGCACCCGCTTCCGAGGCTTCCGGTTGAGCAGTGACAATCATGGCTTCAGACATTGGCGGATTCCCTTTCGGGTTTTGTGGGTGGAGACTGGGAACGTCTTATAACACGTTAAGGGCATAGGCTTAGTCCAACCGACTGACTGTATCTCGCCTCCGCCGTCTTTCAACACTTTTAATTAATAGTTTCGTATATATAAATTCATAAGTTGAATTTTGGTTCCAATTGCTTTTGTGTTGCGTTACGGTAGTAAATTTAAGATGTAGAACAACTAAAAATAATCGGTTTAATACTGAAGATATTAACAAACATCTCTCTTGAAGAGTATTTATCCTTTTCGGAAATCAAAAATTCCATATCTTTGTATCGGCTTCGATTGTGCGTATATATTTTAAGCTGGTACGGAGGATGAGAATGAGCGTGTTCAAAGGAGTCTTAGCGGGCATCGCGCTCGCCGGCATTGCGTTTTCAGCGAACGCTGCCCTGATCTACAGCCCAGTGGCCGCCACCGCGTCAAGCGAGTTTGGCCCAATGTTCGGGATTGACAACACGATTGACCAATCGGGCCTGTCCGACGGGTTTACCAGCGGTGTCGACGATTTCGACACTTTCTTGGCCCTGGATCCCACCCACAGCTTTCTGCCTGATACCGAATGGTTCACCCAGGCCGGTGTCACCACGGCAACGGTCGTTTACGACCTGGGTGCCATCAGGAACGTCTTCCGGTTGGCACTGTGGAACGAGGAGGTAGCAGGCTTCGCCTCTGCCCAAATGAGCACCTCCGTCGACGGGGTGACCTTCACGCCGCTGACCACCATCATGCCGGCGGACAATCCTATCAGTGTGGACTATCCGGCAGAGGTGTTCGACACGGCATTCAACGGTCGCTTCTTCAAGCTGGACATTGACGATTGTCCGCAGCCTGAGGCAAACGGCGCGCCGAATGTGTTCAACGGTTGCGCCATTGGCGAAGTCGCGGTCGACGCGGCCATTCCGCTTCCGGCGAGCCTCCTGCTGCTCGGGACGGGTGTAGCGGCCATGGCGGGGTTCAAGCACCGCTTCGGCAAGAAATCAATTTAAAACCGTCTTTCGACAGTAAAGGCGACTGTCAACGCGACGGCCGTGCCGGACCCAGCAGGTCCGGCCCTTTTTTAGCGTAGGGTGACACCACAACGCCTCGCCTGTTGCCCCAAAGCGAAATCCGCGCCAAACTTCCGGCCAATAGAAAAGCCCCAGCATCAAGCCGGGGCTTTTATTGTGATTGCAGCTCTGGGACGCAGCCAAATAGAGACGCTAGCGTTTCTCCATCGCGACATAGTCCCGCTGGCCAACACCCGTATAAAGCTGTCGCGGACGGTTGATCTTCTGGCTGGGATCTTCGATCAACTCGTTCCACTGGCTGATCCAGCCAACAGTGCGGCCGATGGCGAACAGCGCCGTGAACATGCTCTCTGGGAAGCCCATGGCCTTCAGCATGATCCCGGAATAGAAGTCCACGTTCGGATAGAGGCGCCGCTCGATGAAGTAGTCATCCTCCAATGCGATCTTCTCCAATTCGACGGCTACTTCCATCAACGGATCGTGCATGCCGAGTTCTTCAAGAACGTCGTGCGCCGCTTTCTGGATCACCTTGGCGCGCGGGTCAAAGTTTTTGTAGACCCGGTGACCAAAGCCGAACAGGCGGAAGGGATCGTTCGGATCCTTCGCCTTCATCACCATGTCCTTGACTTTGTCCTTGCTCCCGATCTCGTTCAGCATCTTCAGGACTTCTTCGTTCGCCCCGCCGTGCGACGGACCCCACAGTGCCGCGCAGCCGGCGGCGATACAGGCGAAGGGGTTGGCGCCAGTGGAACCGGCCATGCGCACGGTGGAGGCGCTGGCGTTCTGCTCGTGGTCGGCGTGCAGGATGAAGATCAGGTCCAGCGCCTTCGCCACGACTTCGTTGACCTTGTAATCCTCCGCCGGCACCGCATGGCACATCTGAAGGAAGTTGGCGGCATAGCCGAGGTCGTTGCGCGGGTACACGAATGGCTGGCCCATCGAGTATTTGTAGGCCCAGGCGGCAATCGTCGGCATCTTCGCGATCAGGCGGTAGCTGGCAACCTTCCGGTGCCACGGATCCTCAATATCCGTCGAGTCATGATAGAAGGCGGACATCGCTCCGACGACGCCGCACATCACCGCCATCGGGTGCGCATCGCGCCGGAAGCCGCGATAGAACGTCTGCATCTGGTCGTGCAGCATCGTGTGGTGCGTAATGTCCCACTCGAACTGTTCGTATTCCTTCTGATCCGGCAACTCGCCGTTCATGAGCAGGTAGCAGACTTCCATGTAGTTGGATTGTTCGGCCAGCTGCTTGATCGGATAGCCACGATAGAGAAGGACGCCCTCGTCACCGTCGATATAGGTCACTTTCGACTGGCACGAGCCGGTCGCCGTGTAGCCCGGATCGTACGTGAAATAGCCTAGTTCTTTGTATAGCGAGCGGATGTCGATCACCGGGGGCCCGGCGGTGCCGTGCAAGACGGGCATGGTTGCGTCTTTACCCGTGGCGCTGTCAGTGACCTTCACCGTGTGATTGGTTCCGGATTCCGGCATCTCATCTCATCCTTCTCACATACCGGCCTAGCTCATGCCGGCCCGTTGGTTTGCTTTGGTTGCGCTGCAAAATAGAGCCGGCGGGCAAGTTTGGCAAACCTCGCTACACCTGCCGCAGCCGGTCATCATGGTATGTTTCATCGTTGATCTTGTAAGGGCGGAATTGCAAGCGGTTGACACCCTTCAACTATGCTCTCTGCGCGTCTATTCGGACCAGCGTTTCCTCCCGGCCGAGGATGCGCATCACCTCGAACATGCTGGGAGAGGTGTTGCTGCCTGTTACCGCCGCCCGCAGCGGCTGCGCCATCTGAACGAGCTTTACGCCCTGCTCCTCGGCCACCTGCCGGACCAACGCCTCGAGACTCTGCTCGTCCCAAGGCTCGACCGTTCTCAGACTTTCTGCAAGCACAGAAAGGCGCTGCCGGGCATCGGCGCCGAGCAGCTTCTCCGCCTTTTCATTCAGCGGCTGCGCCCCGTCACGGCAGTAGAAAACTGCGCTCTCCGCCAGTTCCACAAGATCCTTGGCGCGGGTTTTCAGCCCGTCCATGCCCTCCAGCAAACGGCTGCGCTCCTTGTCCCCCACCGTGACACCGTGGTTCTCCTCGAGGATCGGGATGATCAGGTCCACGAGTCGGACGTCGTCCGCCGCCCGGATGTAATGGCCGTTCATATGGATCAGGCGCGGCATGTCGAATCGCGCCGCAGACCGGCCAACCGAGGAAAGGTCGAAGAGGTCGACAGCGCGCTCGGTGGAGATGATTTCCTCTTCGCCGTAGCTCCAGCCAAGCCGGAAGAGATAATTCCGCATTGCCTCCGGCAGAAACCCCATATCACGGTAGGCGTCCACCCCGAGCGCTCCATGGCGCTTTGAGAGCTTCGCCCCGTCGGGACCGTGAATCAGCGGGATGTGCGCGAATTCCGGCAACCCCCAGCCCATGGCCTTGAACACCTGCGCCTGCCGAAAGGCGTTATTCAGATGGTCGTCGCCCCGGATCACATGCGTGA
>CAYYSC010000160.1:0-7411 GCA_964474065.1 uncultured Rhodospirillales bacterium
GACCGAGCCGAATTGCGGTACCGACTTGCAGGCTATCCGCACGGTGGCGAAGCGCGATGGCGACGAATACGTCGTCAACGGTACCAAGACTTGGATTTCCAACGGCATTCACGGCTCTTGCTTTGCCCTTCTGGTGAAGACAAACCCGGAGGCGCAGCCGCGGCATAAGGGCACGAGTCTGTTCCTGGCGGACAAGCGGGACGGTTTCACGGTCAGCCGCAAACTGGAGAAGCTCGGCTACAAGGGCATCGACTCGGCGGAATTGATCTTTGAGGACTACCGCGTGCCGGCCGACCAACTGATCGGGGGTGAAGAGGGCAAGGGCCTGCCGCACGCCCTGGGCGGACTGGAGCTTGGCCGGATCAACATCGCGGCCCGCGGCGTCGGCGTCGCCCAGGCCGCGCTGGATCTGGCGGTAAAATACAGCCAGCAGCGGGAAACCTTCGGCCAGCCGATTGCCAACCACCAGGCGATCCAGTTGAAGCTCGCGGACATGGCGACCCGGCTTGAAGCTTCGCGCCATCTGATGACCGCCGCCGCCCAGGCCTACGATCAGGGCGAGCGTTGCGATATGGAAGCGGGCATGGCCAAGCTGTTCGCCACTGAAACGGCGCTGGAAAACGCGACCGAGTGCATGCGTATTCACGGCGCCTACGGCTACTCCAAGGAATTCGAGGTGGAGCGGCTCTACAGGGATGCCCCGCTGCTCTGCATCGGGGAGGGCACGAACGAACTGCAGCGCATCATCATTGCCCGCCAGCTCATCCAGCGGAACCCGGTCTAGCCGGAATTGGGCGCAAGCCTATATTAGCCGGCATACCCGATGAAAGGGAGGCGCTCCGGTGGCAATGCCTGAAGAGCAAGAAACGCCCGATCTCTCCATCCTGACCGGCGGCAAGGACGGCTCGGCCAATTCCCTGGCGGCCGATGCGGTTTGTGGCGATTTCGGCATTCGCATTGCGCGGGACGGCACTTGGTACCACAACGGCCTGCCTTTTACCCGCTTGCCGCTGGTGAAGCTGTTTTCCACGGTGCTGAAGCGGGCGCCCAACGGCGATTACCTGCTGGAGACCCCGGTGGAGCGCGGCCGGATCGAGGTGGAGGACGCGCCGTTCGTTGCCGTCGAAATGCAGGTAGAGGATCAGGGCCGTAACCGGCGCCTTCATTTCCGCACCAACATCGAGCAGTGGGTCCAAGCGGGCGTCGATCATCCTATCTGGGTTGAGGAGAACCCCGCGAACGATGAGCCTTCCCCCTACATCATTGTCAAGCCAGGTATCGAGGCGCTGATCGCCCGTTCCGTGTTTTATGATCTGGTCGAATTGGCGGAGGAACTTGGCGATTATTTTGGCGTATGGGCGGGCGGCGTGTTCCATCCGCTTGGGCGGGCACCACTGTGACACGGGAAGAAATCCGCGCACGCCTGCGGGCGAGGGGGCTGCCCGTTGGCTCGGAAGCGCAGCGGGCTGCCCTGATCGGCCCGGGCGAACGGAGCGATTTCGATCTTCATCCCCATGGCCGCCCCGGTTACGCCGGGGCCCGGTCCCTGAAGCCCGCCGGCGTGCTCGTCCCTATTGTGAACCGGCAGAAAGGATGCACTATCCTGCTAACTCAGCGCACCGCGCATCTGAAGAAGCACGCGGGACAGATCAGTTTTCCTGGCGGCGGCTGGGAGGAGCAGGACCCTCACCTGGAAGCGACAGCTTTGCGGGAGACGGAAGAAGAGATCGGCCTTAACCCCCGTCATGTGGAGATCCTCGGACAGTTGAGCTTGTATGAGACGTCCACTGCCTACGGAGTCACGCCGGTCGTTGGCTGGGTGGAGCCGCCGTTCGAACTCACCGTCGACCCTTTCGAGGTTGCAGAGGTGTTCGAGGTGCCGCTCGCCTGGATCCTGAAGCGGCAGAACCATCAACAGGAAAGCCGGGTCCGCGATGGGCGGCGCCGGCACTATTATGTGTTGCCTTACGATGGCCGGTTCATCTGGGGCGCTACCGCCGGGATGCTGGTCAATCTGGTGGATGTGCTGGAAGAGGGAGCGTAAAAAAGGCTATGCGGGCTGCCCTAGCAATTCTGCTGCCACTCCTCTTGCCTCTGATCCTGTTTGTGCTTTGGCGTGCCCTCGGCCTTGGCAAGGCATTGCCGGAATGGTTCGAGGATTTGCCCTGGGTCACCTTGCTGGCGAGCGGCGTCGTTCTCGCCGGTCTGACGCTCGGGACCTGGTCGCTCATGGAGCGGGCGCCACCCGGGGCCGAGTATCAACCGCCCAAGCTTGAGGGGCAGGAGATCCAGCCGGGCAGGTTCAAGTAATGGCTTTTGATCCCGCAAGAGCATTCGTTCCGGCCCGAACCGTTTCCCCTGTGCCTTGGATGCAGATTCCCGGTATCCGGGCGGTCGTGTGGGCGCTCGGCCGGGAGAACGTGCGCTTCGTCGGTGGGTGCGTGCGCGACTATCTCTGTGGACGTCAGAATCTGGATGTTGACCTTGCTACCGTTCATGTGCCGGAAGAGACCCTTCGCCTGCTGAAGGAGGCGCGAATCCGGGTAGAGCCGATCGGAATCGAGCACGGCACGGTAATGGCGATTACCGCGAGCGGCAGCTTTGAAATCACCACTCTTCGGCGCGATGTGGAGACGGACGGGCGCCACGCGGTCGTCGCATTCACGAACAACTGGGCGGAAGACGCGGCGCGCCGGGATTTCACCATCAACGCCATGTCGGTAAGTCCGGAGGGTGGCTTGTTTGACCCGGCCGGCGGCATCGACGATCTGGAAGCCGGGCGGGTCCGGTTTATCGGCGACGCGCGGGAGCGTATCCGCGAGGATGTCCTCAGGATTCTGCGTTTTTTCCGGGTCACGGCGTGGTACGGCCGCGGGGCGCCGGATCCGGAGGGAGTCATTGCCTGCGTCGAGGCCGCCGACTCGCTTGCCCGTCTCTCGGGCGAGCGGATTTCCACCGAGTTGCGGCGGCTGCTGGCCGCTCCCGATCCATGCCCGGTGGTGGAAACCATGGCCGGCCACGCGGTGCTGCGCAGCATTGCGCCCCTGGCAATGGCGCCGCGTACGCTGGCCCGCCTCGTGGCATTAGAACAAGCGGCTCAGTTGAAGCCCTACCCGCTTTGCCGCTTGGCAGCGCTTTTGCCGGGAGATACGGAGGCGTACGAGGCCCTGGCCGAGCGCCTGCGCTTCAGCAAGGCCGAGCGTTCGCGGCTGCGGCGGCTCGGCCGACCGCTGCCCGATCTTGGCAGCGATCCGGAGTCTATCCGGCAAGCGCTCTATCGGTCGAAAGACCGAGAAATCTATACGTTACAGGCTTTGATAGCCGCAGCGGAAGGAGACCCCGGCGACCTGCGGATGCGGCTGCATGAAGCGGCGACCTGGCCATGGCCCGAATTGCCGGTCAGCGGTCTCGACCTGATCGAGGCGGGCATTCCAAAGGGGCCGAATATCGGAAAGATTCTCAACCTTCTCGAAGAATGGTGGGTCCGCCAGAATTTTGAACCCGACCGCGAAGCCTGTCTGAATGCTGTGCGCCGAGCTTATGAGCAGTCGACGTAGGAAGAATCCCGGGACAATCTGAGAGGCGGCAAGTGGCGGGGAATCCGGCCACGCTGCAATAGGAGTGTATGCCTTTGGCGGACAACGTTACATCGGCATTGGTGGCAGCGAACGAGGCCTTCTACGACGCTTTCGACACGGGAGACATGCAGGCGATGGAAGCGCTCTGGGCGCGAGAGCACGACGTTGCCTGTCTGCATCCGGGGGCGGAGCCTCTGTTCGGACGGGAAGCGGTGCTGCGGAGTTGGGCGGACATTCTGTCCGGCTCCGGACGGCCTGCGATCCAGTGCCTGGACCCGCGGCCGATTGCTTTCGAACGCGCGGGTGTGGTTGTTTGTTTCGAGTTGCTGGCAGGGGGACGCCTTGTTGCGACCAACGCTTTCGTTACGGAAAACGGCGTCTGGCGCATGGTTCACCATCAGGCGGGGCCGATTTCCCGGCCCGCGTGAGGCCGATGGCCGCTTCTTGCCAACCCTGACAACGCGATAGAAAAGAAGGAAGCTGGAGCATGGTTGAGACTGTCTCTGTCAATGGCATCCGCATTGCCTATGCCGAGGACGGCCCGGCCAACGGGCCCCCGTTAGTTATGAGCCATTCCCTCAGCGCCAGTCAGGCGATGTGGGAGCCGCAGTTGCCGGCGCTTACCGATCGCTACCGGGTCATTCGCATCGATACCCGCGGGCATGGTTCGTCGGATGCGCCGGCTGGGGAGTACACGCTGGAGGGGCTTGCGGACGACGTGCTTGCGGTGGCGGACGCGTTGAACATCGAGACCTTCCATTTCTGCGGGCTCTCGATGGGTGGCATGATCGGCCAGACCCTGGGGCTGAAAGCGCCGGAGCGGCTACGCTCGCTCGTATTGTGCGACACGTCGTCTGGCTATCCGGAAGATGCCCGTTCCATGTGGGCAGAACGGATTGCCGGTGCCCGGGCCAACGGGTTGGCGGCTGGGGTCGAGGGAACCATTGAGCGATGGTTTTCGCCTAAGTTCGTCAAGGCCGATCCTGCGACCATCGACAAGGTGCGCGCCATGATCGCCGGGACGCCGGTTGACGGTTTTTGTGGCTGTTGCGCCGCGATTTCGAAGCTTGCCCTCACGGATCGGTTGGGGCAGATCAAAACGCCGACACTGGTGATCGTCGGCGAAGACGATCCGGGGACGCCGGTCGCCATGTCCGAGACCATCCGGGATGGAATCCCAGGCGCGAAGTTGGTGGTCCTGCCGGCTGCCCGTCACTTGGCCAATATGGAGGACGTGTCGGGGTTCAATGCCGCCTTGCGCCGGTTCCTCGACAGTCACTGAGTCCGGAGTCCTGCCTGTTGATCTCGTTGACCGACAAAACCCAACGGGATCGTAACGGTTTGGTAATGAAAGCTGCTGGATAGCCTCGTAGATGGAAGAATTTGAAAGTATAGGCCGATTGATCACCGAGGCGGATTTGATAATCAAGGCCGTTTTGGTGATTTTGTTATTCCAGTCGGTCTATATATGGCACGCAGTCATTCAATTTATATTCCGATCCCGGCGCGTAAAGGGCGACCGGCAATTGATGATCGAGGCACTGGCCAACGCGGACATCGACGGAATACGGCGCGTTCTGGCCTCTTATGCCCACTTCCGGCCCGCGACGGCCCCAACCGTCGGCTCTTCTGACGAGGCCGAAAAGGATGGGCTGTTCGACGACGTCTGGAGTGAAATTTACGACCTGCTGACCACCAAAAACTCTGGTTTGGCGACGATCTCGGCCACCGCTCCGTTTGTCGGCCTGTTCGGGACTGTCTGGGGCATCCTGGTGGCGTTCTCCTCAATACGCTCTGCAGAGACCATCACCTTCAGCGCTCTGGCCCCGGCCATCGGCGAAGCGCTCTTCGCGACGTTGGCGGGCCTTTTCGTGGCGATTCCGGCCGTGATCGCCAACAACTGGATCGCGAGCCAGGCATTCAAACTTTCGCGCCAGTGCACTCATGCCTACGTGGAGTTGGCTGGAGAATTGCGCCGATTGGGCCGCAGGCCCGGAAATGGCGGGTGGTGACGGACGATGCGAAAAGGCCCGCGCGGTAGCCAGATCAACCTTGTCGGAACGATCAACGTCACGCCCTTTGTCGACGTTCTCCTGGTGTTGCTTGCGCTGACCATCGTCTTCGCGTCGGATTTTCCCGGCCAGAAACAGGTGGAACAGGGGGCGGTTGCCGGCGCGCTGGGTGGTGAATTCGAGGATACGGACACGGTCACCCTCGAAATTGCCCAGGACGGGACGGTCGTCCTCGCTGGTCAGGTCATTGAAGTGCCGGACATTCCGGCGGCCGTCGGGCAGTTGGGCCAACAGCGGCAACGGAACCTCGTGATCAACATTTCTTCCCAACAACAGGTGGGCTACGACAGGGTTTTCCGCGTGCTGCAGGGCGTAAACGAGTCGAATGCCGCCGGGGTGACGTTTTCCATCTATGAATAGGGCCGCCGATCCATTTCAGCGGGATGAAGTGCACCTGTTCATTGCGGTGCTGCTCCATCTGACGGTCGGATTGGTGATCTATGCCTTGATGGCGGCTGGACAGCCAAAGCCCCGCTCCGTGACCCTCGATGGGTTGCCGATCCTGTTTGGGGAAATGGTATCCTCCGGCCAACAAGACGGGGACGGCACCAAAACCCTGGCCCGCAGCACGCCGTCCGAAGCGGCTCCTTCTAGACCGGATACGCGCGCGGTGGCGAGGTCTGCGCCCGAGGCCGGGCAGAGCCGCGCGCAGGCGGCGCCAGAAGCAGCCCCGCAAGCTGCCCCCGCGGCGCGGCCGCCGCCCCCGACCGCACGACGGCAGGTGGCGGTGGCCGACCGGCAGCCGCCGGAAGCCCGCTCCCAACCCGGGGCGCCCCCGGTTGCCCCGGAGGCTGACGTATCACCGCCGGCCATCAGTCTGAGGTCTCCGGAGGACGTCAGACCTATGGCGCCCGAACAGGCCAGTAACCGGCGAGAGCCACCGGGCCCCGCCGAGATCCGGCCGCCGGATCTCGGCAGAGCGTGCAGACGTGCCCGCAGCCAACCCGCCGATCGTGCCGCAGCGCGACGAGCGGCAGCAGGTTCCGGTGTCTCCAAAACCGCAGGAAAACCCGCCTGCGCCGGCGGAGACGCCGGATGCGCAGGTAGCGGTCGCGGCTCGGCCGCCGGATGCGGTCTCTCAGTCCGGGCCCCCGCCAGAAGCGCCGTCTACGGTTCCGGAACCGGCATCTCCGGCGGAAGTCTCACCCGAAGAGATTGCGACGGCTAAAACAAAACCTCGCCCGGCCCCATCTTCTCAAGCGGCGCCGGCCTCTCCATCTCCAGCCGCGGCGGATGCCGGCCCCGCCGAATCGGCCCAACAGGCTTCCCCGTCGGAAAGCCCCGCAGTCATGCCCGCCCGGCCCGCGGCGCCTGATGCTGCGGTTGCCGAAAGGCCGCCTGAGCGGGCCGCGCCTCCAGCCGAACCGACGGTAGCCGCGGCGGCGCAAGAACCGCCGGCCGAGCAAGTCCTTGCGGCAACACCGGAAGAACTGCCGGCCGAGCCGATCGCCGCCGAGGTGGCCGACTCACCCGTTCCAAGACGCCGTGCGGAGCAACCTCCCAGGGAAACCACGGAGAGGACTCCTCGCGAAACCGTCGCCGAAAGCGCTGAAACTCAGGATGAATCACCGGCCACGCCTTCCCCCGGTACGGCCGAGAGCGCGGGCCCGGCGGCGCAGAACGCCACGCGGGCGTTGCAGGCGGCTTCTGCGGCTCTGGCCCGACAGCTGCCGGGGGTCGGAAGCGGCGGCTCGGGCTCAGGCCAAGGTGGAACTCCAGGTGGCGCCGCCATGCAGGCACGGGGGTCCGAGCTTGCGCAGG
>CAYYSC010000161.1:0-6243 GCA_964474065.1 uncultured Rhodospirillales bacterium
GGTGATGCGCTCGGCATGGGCAAAGACCAAGTCCATGTCGTGCTCGACAATGAACACGGCCATGTCGCGGGGCAGACTATCGATCAGCGCGATCATCCGGTCGGTTTCGTCCGCCGACATGCCGGCCGCGGGCTCGTCCAGGAGGAGGACGCGGGGCTGCCCGACCAACGCCAGACCCACCTCCAACTGCCGCCGGGCACCGTAGGAGAGGCGCGTCACCGGCTCCTCCAGCCGGTCGCCGAGGCCGACCTGCGCCGCGGTTTGCTCGGCCAGGGCGTTGGCGCGGCGGTCCCCTGCAAGACGGCGCCAGAAATGCCAGCCATAGCCTTTCGCGGCGATATCGGCGAGCAGCAGGTTCTCCCGTACGGTCTCGTTCTCGAACAGGTTGTTGCGCTGGAAGCTGCGGCCGAGGCCGGCGCTTGCCCGCGCGTCCGGGGAGGCGCGGGTCACGTCACGGCCATCCAGCAGGATCCGCCCGGCGTCCGGTCGGATCTCGCCGGCCAGCAGGTTGAAGAGCGTGGTCTTGCCCGCGCCGTTCGGCCCGATCAGGGCGTGGCGCGCGCCTCCCGGCAGCCGGAAGGAGACGTCCCGTGCCGCCTGCAGGGCACCGAAGCGTTTCCAGAGACCCTGCGCCTCAAGCACGGCGCCGGCTCCCGCCAAGCCGGGAGAGCCCTGCGGCCAGCGCACCGACGAGGCCGTTCTGACGGCTGACCACGACCAGGATCAGAAACAGGCCCAGCACCGCCCCCCAATAGTCTGTGTAGCTGGAAAGTTCGTGACGGAGGAGCACCAGCGTCGCGGCACCGACCACCGGCCCGACCAGGGTGGCGAGGCCGCCGAGGATCACCATCACCAGCACCTCGCCGGAAGTGGTCCAGTTGAGCAGGTTCGGCGCGATGAACATGGTGTGTTGGGCCGAAATGGCGCCTGCGAATCCGGCGACCGCGCCCGAGACCGTGAAGCCCGCCGTGCGGTAGGCAAGGACGCGCAGGCCCAGCACACGCAGCCGCTTCGGGTTTGCGTGCAGGCCGCGCAGCACGGTGCCGAAGGGCGTCGCCAGCAGCCAAGCCAGGGCCGCGTAGACAAGCGCTGCGCAGGCGATGGTGAAAAGGGCGAAGCCCGCGGGGTCGCTCAGGTTTACGCCGATGCCGGAGAGGTCCAGCCGCTCGATCCCGAAAAAGCCGTCGTCGCCGCCCATGGTACGGTTCTGGAAGAAGAACTCGTAGCCCATCTGGCCGAACCCGAGCGTGATCATTATGAAAAAGATGCCCTCGACCCGCACCGCCACGGCTCCGACCAGCAGCGCCACCAGCCCGGTCCCCGCCGTCGCGCCGAGCATAGCGAGCGGCAGGTCCAGTCCCACCACCGTGCCGAGCCATGCGTAAAGATAAGCCCCGGTCCCGAAGAGCGCTGCATGGCCGAGGCTGACCATGCCGGCATAGCCCGCGATCAGGTCGAGGCTCATGGCGAGGATGGCGAACACCGCAATCTCCGCCAGCAATTCGTGGCCGTAGTATTCCGCCTGGCTCCACCAGAGCAGTAGCGCCGCAAGCACTACGAGGGCCAGAAGGTGCCGGAACCGGTCGCTCACGTGCCTCAGCTCCGCACCGGAAACATGCCCTGCGGCCGCAATAGCAGCACGGCGATCAGGGCCGCGTACATGGCAATACCGGCAAAGGCGGGGAACAGTGCGGTACCAAAGGTCAGCGTCGTGCCGATGACGAGCGAGCCGACGAGGGCGCCGGTCAGGCTGCCGAGGCCGCCGACCACAACGACCACCAGCGTCGGCACCAGGATGCCGACGCCCATCCCGGCCTCCGCCGCGAAGGCGGGCATGGCGACCGCGCCGGCCAACCCGGCCAGTGCGCAGCCGATCAGGAATACCAGGAAGAAGGTACGCTCAACTGGCACGCCGAGCGCGGCAGCGGTCTCCGCGTCGTCCACGCCAGCCCGCACTTCTGCGCCCAGGCGGGTCCGGTTCAGCAGCAGATAGAGCAGGATGAAGACACTGACCCCGACGGCAATGATGAACAGGCGGTAGGCCGGATAGGGCGAGCCCAGAACCTGAATGGTCCCGCTGAACGGTACGCCTTCTGTGACTCCGAGGGCGTCAGTCCCCCAAATATAGCGCTGTGCATCCATCAGCACGAAGATCAGGCCGAATGTCACCAGCACCTGCGGCAGCGGCCCTGCCGTTCGCATGCGCGCTATCAGACCGGCATAAAGCACCGCCCCGACCACGGCGACGGCGAGCGGCGCCAACAGATACGCCCACCATACACTGCCGGTGAACTGGGCAATGGAGTAGCCGATCAGTGCGCCGAGGGCGTAGAGCGAGCCGTGCGCCAGGTTGACGAAGTTCATCAGCCCGAAAATCACCGTCAGCCCGACCGAAAGCAGGAACAGCAGCATCGCGAGCTGCAGGCTGTTCAGTCCTTGCACGAGCCAAAAGCTGGTGTCGGTGAGCATTAAGCGGCTCTCGAAATCTTTTCGCCCGAAGCAGCCGACTTATCGGCAGGCTGCGCGTCGGGGAGGAATTCCTTCAACACGCTGCCGCGCGGTTACTCAGGATAAGACGGGTGTCATTGCCCGGGCGGGTTATTCCATCTCGCACCCGTTCGCCGGGTCCTGCACCTCTTCGACGGTGTCGAGCACGACCTGGGTGATCTTGCCGTCCCGGAACTCGTTCCGGAAAATGTACATGTTCTGGACGATGTTGTTCGTTGCCGGATCGATGCGCAGGGGACCGCGCGGGCCGTCGAAGCTTACGTCGCCCAGCGTCTGCTTGAACTTGTCTTTGTCGCCGTCCGACGCCGCGATCGCCTCGATGATCAGGCGGACTGCGTCGTAACCTGCAACGGCATATTCGCTGGCAAGTTTTCCATCGTGGGCGGCCTGGTAGGCTTCCTGGAAGCGTTTGTTTTCCGGCGTGTCGATCGTTGGCACATAATGCAGGCTCCCGACGATGCCGTCCGCGGCCTCGCCCTGGACATCCACATAGGCAGCGGAGGTCAGGAAGCCCGCGCCGTAGAGCGGCAACGCTTTCGCGGCCCGGAATTCATCATATTGTTTGACGAAGGCGATGGCAGCGCCCCCTGCGAAAAAGGTCATTAGCGCGTCGGCACCGGAAGCCGTGGCCTTGCCAATATAGGGGCCGTAGTCCTTGGTCCCCTTCAGCGGGGGGTAGGCCTCGCCGACGATCTCGCCCCCCGCCGCCTGGAAGCTCTCCCGAAAGGCGTCCATCATCTGATGCCCGGCGGCATAGTCCGGCGCCATGAGGTAGGCCTTCTTTGCGCCCTGCTCCGCAAGCCAGGGCCCCATGGGCCGGGTGATGGAGCTATTGGAGAAGCTGACGCGGATGATGTAGGGGCTACAGCGCTCGCCCGTGGCGGCATCATTTCCCGCATTGGCGACAATGAGCGGGGTCTTGGTGCCATGCACGAAATCGCGCAGTGCGCCAAGGACGGCAGAAGAGACAATACCCATCAGCACATCCGCCTTCTCCGAGAGCACCATTCTTTTGGCCTTGGCGAGAGAAGCCCCAGGGTTTGCTTCCGTATCGTCGCGCACGAGCGTGATCGTGTGTTCGCCGAGCTTGTCGCCGAAGTGCTCCAGGCCGAGATTGAACCCGTTTTCGATATGTGTGCCGAGGCCGGCATAGACGCCAGAAAAGGGCAGTAGGATGCCGACCTTGAATTCTTCTCCCTGTGCCGGGGCTGCAGCGAGCAGAGCAGCTACAGCCGCGGCGCCTAGCAAGCGCTTCGTTGATGCAAACATTGGCTTTGCGCCTTCCTGTGTCCGGTTGTCTGCCGCATGACTAGCGGAGGCCCAGGCAAGAAGGAAGGGTACACTCGCGGCAGCTTGGCACGGCGGGGAACCGCCTCAGCCGTGCAACGGCTCCGCCGTGAAGGTCTTGGTGACGATGCGCCAAGTGCCGTTCACCTTCAACAAGGTCAGATAGTCGGTAAACAGGTTCGGCGAGACCGAGATCTGGAGCTTGACGAAGGCGCTTGTCGGGCTGGAGAAGTCGATCGAAATGATGTTGTCGTGACGCGGGTCGCCGCGGTCCGCCGGGTTCTCCCGGCCTTCGACCCGTGCAAAGACGGTCGGCATGTCATGATCCACCAGTTCACCTTCCGGTGCTGAATAGAGGTGGCAGTTCGGGTGGAAGGCTTGCCGCAATTTTTCCACGTCACCGTAATGGAAGCCGTCGCAATACAGCTTCAGGACTTCCATCACTTCGGCATACCGCGACGGATCGACCAGTTTGGCTTTGGCGCTCATGAGGAGACTCCTTCGGCTGCGGGCGTCCGATCGAATGTTGCCACAATCTCGCGCTGGGCGGCAGGGTAGTTGTTGCTGATATAGGTCAGCTGCTCGCGGATCCGCCGGTGCAGTTGGGGCAGACGGTGGAACGGCACCGCCGGATGCAGGTGGTGTTCCGCATGGTAGGGCATGTTCCACATCAGGAACCGGACCGGCCAGCTTGCCAGCGTCGTGCGGGTGTTGGTGAGGCCGTTGCGGTCCTCCGTGCAGCCGGTGTGCTCCGCCAGCAGAATCGCGCGCAGGAGCGGCTGGCCGCACAGAAGCGGCAGCAGCCAATAGGTCACGGGCGCCCACGTGCCGTAGGCGATAGCGGCAGCGGCGACCAGGGCATAGAGCCCGATCATCGCGCGCATAGACCAGACCAGCCGCGGGCGCGCTCTTTCCGGGATGTAGGGCAGGTGGCCGATGTTGTTGGTCGCCACCATCCACATCTCCCGTAACTTGTCCACGTAGTAATAAATGCCTGCGAGCCGCCACAGATAGCTCAGCCATTCCTTCGGCTTAGGCCGCATCAGTTCCGGATCGTGGCCCGGCACCTGGGTGTACCGGTGGTGCCAGTGATGATAACGCCGGTAGAAGTCCGCGTTATTGAGGGTGACCGCGCCGCAGATCCAGGCCACGGCTTTGCCTAGCCAAAGAGTTTTGAAGGCGGTGGTGTGTCCGGCTTCGTGCGTCGGAGCGAACAGTGTTACGAGCGCAAAACCGTATAGTACCAGCGCGGGCGCAATCAGCAGGATCATGCCGCTGGCATAGGCTTGGCTCAGCAGCCAGCCGGTTGCCAGGATGATGGCGCCATGCCCCGCCAAGTGCCGAACACCGGGAGCGTCGCTTCGCTCGCTCAATGCCTGTAACGTTGCCTTGTCGAGCACGTCCCGGCCCGGGAGGCCGTCCGTGCCCATCGCCGCGTCGATTGCCGTGCCATCGTTCTGCATCCGGTTCTGCGCTCCTGCTAGCTGCCTCCGGGCCCGGGTGGTTGTCCCGAATTTCATACCATCGATCGTTTTATGCAGAAAGCAGGCCAAATCCGCTGGGCATGGACGCTCTCCTGACAGGCAGCTGACACGACGCATATTTGCTGCGAAAATGATCCGTCACAATATCGCGATGCGAAACAGTAGCTTGTTGAAATGGTTGCGGGTCTATCGGATCGTTGGTCCAGAGATTGCCCAATAACGCTATATTTTCCCATTCCCTTCTGCCAAACGGATAAACTCCGGCGGGTGAGGGGCGGACAGGGACCTCATCCGATAGAGGAGGGTTATGACATGGCAGATACGGCAACGGCACACGAGTCCTGGGACGCACGGTGGCAAAGCGCCGAAGGGCGGGACGAATGGTTGAACCCTGACGCGCGGGTCGTGCGTTTCGCCCAGGAGCGGCGGCAGGCCGGGGACGAGACGGCCCTGGATCTGGGCTGCGGTGTCGGCCGCCATTCATTGGCCCTGGCGCGGCTCGGGTTTGTAACCACGGCCCTGGACGCAAGCCTTTCCGGCTTGGAATTTGCCCGCGCTGCCGCGGAAGAAGAGGGGCTGGCGGTTATCTTCGAGCGCGGCGCCATGACGGCGCTGCCGTTTCCGGATGCCAGCTTTCAATACGTGCTGTCGCTCAACGTCATTTATCACGGCGACGCCACGGTGGTGCGGCAGGCCATTCAGGAAATACATCGCGTCCTGAAGCCTGGCGGCTTCTACCAGGGTACGATGCTGTCAAAGCGGAACCACCGCTATGGCGAGGGGAAAGAAATCGCGCCGAACACATTCGTCAAGCCCGACGGGGACGGCGACAAGGATCACCCGCATTTCTACTGTAATGCGGCGGAATTGATTGACCTGTTCGATGGCTTCGAATTGCTGTCGCTTGAAGACGTTGAGCAGAAGGCTCCCGGCAGTTGGCACTGGTATGTAACCGCCGAGCGCC
>CAYYSC010000161.1:6253-7403 GCA_964474065.1 uncultured Rhodospirillales bacterium
GAGCGCCGTTAGGCGCTCGGCGCGGTTGCAGCCGGTTGGCGCCGCTGCGTCAGGACCCCGTCCCGCCGACGGTCATGGCGGAGAGCAGCATGCTTGGCTGACCGACACCCACCGGCACACCTTGCCCATTTTTTCCGCAGGTGCCGATTCCGTCATCCAGGGCTTCGTCGTTGGCCACCATCGCCACCTTGGTCAGTGCGTCCGGTCCGTTGCCTACCAATGTGGCGTCCTTTACCGGCGCGGTGATCTTTCCACCCTCGATCAGGTAGGCCTCGGAGGCGGAGAAGGTGAACTTGCCGTTGGTGATATCGACCGCCCCGCCCCCGAAATTGACAGCGTAGAGGCCCTTCTCGACGCCCGCGATCAGTTCGGCCGGGTCATACGGGCCCGCCAGGGCGTAGGTATTGGTCATCCTGGGCATCGGCGCGTGCGCATAGGACTGGCGGCGGCCGTTGCCCGTGGGCTCGACGCCCATCAGACGGGCATTTTGCCGGTCCTGCATGTAGCCGACCAGCCGGCCATCTTCGATCAGGACAGTCCGCTGGCTGGGGGTCCCCTCGTCGTCAATAGTCAGGGAACCGCGCCGATCGGCGATTGTGCCGTCGTCCACCACCGTGACGCCTGCGGAAGCCACTTTCTCCCCCATTAGCCCGGCGAACGCGGAAGTTTTCTTGCGGTTGAAATCGCCTTCGAGGCCATGGCCGACGGCTTCGTGCAGCATGACGCCGGTCCACCCATTGCCGAGCACCACGGGCATTTCACCTGCGGGTGCAGGTACCGCGTCCAGCTTGACGAGCGCTTGGCGCAAGGCTTCTTCCACCTGGGTTTTCCAGGCTGTCTCGTCGAGATAGGGCAGAAGCAGCACGCGGCCACCCCGGCCGTGGGACCCGGTTTCCATCCGGTCGCCATCGCGTACGGTGACGGAAACGTTGACGCGGATGAGTGGCCGGACGTCGGCGAAACGCTGACCGTCCGCGCGAACGATCTGAACCGCCTGCCACTCGTTGGCGATGGAGGCGGAGACCTGGGCCACCCGAGGGTCCTTGGCCCGGGCATAAGCGTCGATTGCCTCCAAAATGCGCACTTTTTCGGCGAAGGCGACCTCTTCCAGCGGGTTCCTGTCACCATCAAGGATGCGGTTGGTCCCGGG
>CAYYSC010000162.1:0-7391 GCA_964474065.1 uncultured Rhodospirillales bacterium
ATCCGCAGTTGCCGGATGTCGCAGAACTGGCGGCGCGGCTGCCAGACCTCACCGTTGTCCTCAACCATGTCGGCAGCCCCATCCTCGGGGGACCCTACCGCGACAGGCAGGATGAGGTCTTTGCCGACTGGCGGCGGCTGATCGGCGGGGTGGCGCAGCATCCCAATGTCTACGTCAAGCTCGGGGCGCTGCCGATCCGGAGGCCGGGCAGCGCGGCCGATAGGTCTCTGCCCCCCGGTTCGGAGGAGATTGCGGCAGCTTGGGGGCCTTGGATGCAGGTCTGCATCGAGGCGTTCGGACCGGGACGGAGCATGTTCGAGTCGAATTTCCCAGTGCAGAAACGCTGGTCAAGCTACCAGACGACCTGGAACGCCTTCAAACGCATTGCGGCGGGGGCGTCGGCAGGCGAGAAGAGGGACCTGTTTGCAGGCGCGGCGGCAAAAGCCTACCGCATGCCGGCCTCCCTCTAATGCCTTCGAGCCGCACGGAGATTCTGCGCCATGTTCTTCGATCGCCTGATCCCAACCACGCTGGTTGGCAGTTATCCGCAGCCCGGTTGGCTCGTCAACAAGACGGTGTTGCTCGGCAGCGGTCCGCCGCGTGTGCGGATGCGGGAGGTCTGGCGGCCGGAGGCGGAGCTGCTGGAGGAGGCGCAGGACGACGCAGTGCTCACGGTGCTGCATGATCAGGAGCGGGCGGGCATCGACATCGTTTCCGATGGCGAAGTCCGGCGCGAGAGCTATTTCAACCACTTCGCCAACGCCCTCGAAGGGATCGACATCGACCATCCCGCCATTGTTCCGGGCCGGACCGGTAAGCCGACGGAAGTGCCGCGGATAGTCGGGCCGATCCAATGGACCGGGGCCGTCCAGGTGCGCGACGTCGAATTTCTGAAGGCGCACACGGACCGGCCGGTAAAGGTCACCATCCCCGGCGCGTTCACCATGGCCAAAATGGCACTGGACGAGCATTATGGCGATTTCGAAGCCGTCGTTATGGCGTATGCTCACGCCTTGAATCGGGAAGTTCACGCCATGAAGGCTGCGGGCGCGGATGTCATCCAGATCGACGAACCGCACATGCAGGCCCATCCGGCGCAGGCGCAGCAATACGGCGTCGCCGCCATCGACGCCGCGCTCGCCGGCATCGTGGGGCCGACGGTCGTGCACATGTGCTTCGGCTATGCCTATGTCGTGAAGAACAAGCCAAGCGGCTATTCGTTCCTGCCGGAACTCAACGCCTGCACCGCCACGGCCATCTCCATTGAGGCAGCGGAACCCGCAGTCGACCCGTCCATCCTGGCGAAACTGCCGGACAAACATGTGCTTTACGGGGTTTTGAGCCTGGGTACGCACGAGGTGGAAACACCGGACCAAGTGGCCGGGCGCTTGCGCGGGGCACTCAAGCACATCGACGCGGGCCGCCTGATTGCGGCCCCCGATTGCGGCATGAAATACCTGCCACGCCCGGTTGCCTTCGGCAAGCTCAAGGCCCTGGCGGAAGGGGCCGCCCTCGTGCGCGCAGAGTTGGAGAAACAGCAGGTACCCAATCCAGCGGTCTAGGCGGTTCGGGTCCAGGCTTCGATCAGATTCCGCACCGCGCGTGCCGGGTCGTCCGCGCGCATGACCTCGCCCATGACGGCGATTCCTTTGGCGCCCGCGGCCCGGCACGCGGGAACCTGCTCAACCGCGATGCCGCCAAGCGCGATCAGCGGGAAACCTCCAGACCCGGCAAGCGCAGCCAGATTGTCGATGCCGAAGGCGGGGCCGTAGCCAGGCTTGCTTTGCGTCGGAAAGATCGGGCTGAGCGTGGCGTAATCGGCGCCGGCGGCCCGGCTGGCTTCGATCTCTGCCGCGTTGTGAGCCGAGCGCCCGATCAGGCAACGCGGATCGACCGCCCGCTTTGCCGCGGCGATGTCACTGCCTGCCGGCAGATGAACAGCGCGCAGACCGAGGCTTGCCGCCAGCGGCACGTCGTCATGCACGCCTACCCGTGCCCGGTATGGCTCTGCCCGGCGGAGCAGCCCTTCGACCAAGCGCCGCCGCTCATGCGCGGGCAGGTCTTTCTCGCGGAGGCTGATCCAGCGGCAGCCGCCATCGAGAGCCGCCGCCGCCACATCGGGCAGGGGGCGGTCCGCCTGGCTCCGATCCGTGATCAGGAGAAGGGGCGGGTCGGGGAGTGCGCGTGCCATCGTCGCCGGTTTAACCGCCGATCAATCCCAGTTGCGGGCTGGATGGCTCCGCCCGCTCCAGCTTCGGGATGCGGCCTGCGAGCCGGGCTTCCCGGCCCGATTGCACCGCAAGGCCCATTGCCCGTGCCATCCGCACCGGGTCCAATGCCTTTGCCACCGCCGTGTTCAACAGGACGCCATCGCAGCCGAGTTCCATCGCAACGGCCGCGTCGCTGGCCGTTCCAAGCCCAGCGTCGCAAATGATGGGCACTGTAGCCTCTGCCACAATCCGGGCCATGGCCGCCGGATTGGCGACGCCGAGGCCCGAGCCAATAAAAGAGCCCATAGGCATCACGGCTGCGCAGCCGACATCCGCCAGCTTCCGGCAGGTGACCGGGTCATCATTGGCGTAGGGCAAGACGATGAAACCGTCCTTCACCAGTTCCTCCGCTGCTTTCAGCAGTTCCTCGACATCGGGATAGAGCGTTTCGCGGTCCCCGATGACCTCCAGCTTCACCCAGTTCGTCTCCAGCGCCTCGCGTGCCAGTTGGGCCGTCAGCACCGCGTCCCTCGCCGTGGCGCAGCCGGAGGTGTTCGGAAGCAGGTGTTTGCCCTTGAGCACGTCCGTCATGCTCTCGGCGTAACTCTCCAGCGAGATCCGACGAATCGAGACCGTTACGATCTCTGCGCCGCCCGCCTCGATTGCGTCCAGCATTACCTGGCGGTTCGGATAGCCCGCCGTACCCAGCATCAGCCGGGAATTGAACGGAACGCCGGCGATCTCCATCGGATCGCCATTGGGGTTTTCGACTTTCATGAGCATGGGAGATTATCCTCCCGAAAAGGGTTTCACAATTTCAATGGAGTCGCCTGCATGCAACGGGGTCGCCGACCAATCGGCGCGGCGCACCACCGAACCATTCAGCGCCACGGCAACCCCCTTTGCCTCCAGCGGCACGTTTTCCTCCTTCAGCAAGTCGGCGACCGTCTCTGCGGCGGTCTCCCGGTTCTCGCCGTTGATCGTGAGGGCCTGCGTCATGCAATCGCCTCCAATCGCCGTTTTGTGTGGAACCGGTCCAGCCGGAACGGCTCGGCTATTGCCGGCATGCTGCCGTTCAGAATCGCCTGGCTCACCGCATCCGCGGTCAGCGGCGCCAGCAGGATGCCATTACGATGGTGTCCGGTCGCTAAGTACAGGCCTTCCACCGGTGTCGGCCCGAAAATAGGTGCGTCGTCGCGACTGGTCGGCCGGAAGCCGACCCAGGTTTCGACGACCGGGAGTTCTTCAATCGTGGGCAAGGCCCGCCAAGCGGTGTCGAGCAAGCTCAGCAAACCGCCCGCGGTGATCGTTTCGTCGAAGCCGCGCTCCTCCACCGTCGCTCCGATCAGCAGCCGGCCATCCAGTCGCGGGATCAGGTAGGTGGTCGGCGCCCAGACGACATGGGATAAAATCGGCGCAGCCGGGTCCATCTGCACTGCAAGCATCTGGCCTTTGAGCGGCCGAACGGGCGGTTTCGCTTCCGGTGGCATCCCTTGCAAGGAACCGGCCCAGGCGCCTGTGGCATGCACGACGGCGTCGGCCTCGATCAGTTCACCGCCGACACGGACACCGGTCGCCCGCCCAGCTGCTGTTTCCAGCGCTTCAACCGGAGTATCCGGATAAAGAGCCACCCCCCGCAGTTCGGTGGCCCGGACCAGCGCCCGCAGCAGGTCACGGTTCTCCACTTGGTGATCGCCTGGGGAGTATACGGCCGCCGTGATGTTGCGGCCCAGATGCGGCTCGCGCCGCCGTGCGTCAAAAGGCGTCAGCCATTCCAGGCCGATGCCGAGCTTCACTTGGTAATCGTAATGATGGCGCAGCGCTGCCGCCTCGTCCCGGTTGGTGGCGACCACCATCGTGCCCTCGTCGCGGTAGCCAACCGAGATGCCGGTCAGGCTCTCCAGCTGCTCGCGGAAGGCGGGCCACCGTTGCTGACTGTCGAGGCAGAGGGTCGTCAATGCTTCCTCGCCAGGCTCTGCCTCTACGCCCGCGGCAAGCATGCCGCCCGCCGCCCAGGTGGCGCCGCGGGTGCCAGGTCCGATCGGACCCGAATCGTAGACGGACACCTTGCAGCCAGCTTCCGCTAGCCGCCAGGCGATGCCCAGACCATTGACCCCTCCGCCGATGATAAGGATGTGGGGAGTTTTCGTGTTCACGTGCCTTTCCGCCTCCCTGCGCTGGCATTACCCAGATCAGGTTCCACTCGGGTATGTTCTCAGCCCGGCGCCATCGTCGCGCGCCGAGCACCCCGGGCCTGAACCACGAATATTGGCGTCTGTCGGACGGCTGTCAACGCTCTGGCGAGGCAGCGCACCTTTCGGTATCTCTCACTAGCACACCTGCTTTCCAGCGAGGTCGCCAATGAACCCTTCCAGAACGCTTGCCACCCGGTTCGCCCGTGACGGGTACGTGTTCCCTCTCACCGCCATGAGCGCTGGCGAAGCCGAGTCCTATCGTCAGAAGCTGGAGGAAGCGGAACGACGGTTCGAGGCGGAGCCGGAATTGCGCAAATGCCTGCGACGCTACCCGAATCTTGTCCTGCCGTTCGTCGATCAAATCTCGCGCCTTCCGGCGATCACCGATGCAGTCGCGGAGATTTTGGGGCCGGACTTGCTGGTGCTGGATCCACCGTTTTTCATCAAGGAACCGCACTCACCGCATTACGTGTCCTGGCATCAGGATCTGCATTACTGGGGTCTGGCCGGTGAAGAGGAGGTGACGGCCTGGGTGGCGCTGTCGTCCGCGACGGTGGAAAGCGGCTGTATGCGTTTCGTTCCGGGCTCCCACAAGCAGGTCGTCGACCACATCGATACCCATGCGGAAACAAATCTGCTCACGCGCGGCCAGGAGGTAGCGGTCGAGGTGGACGAGAGCGAGGCGGTGGATGTCGTGCTTCAGTCCGGCCAGTTTTCGCTGCATCACGGCCGGGTTTTCCATGCGTCGCACCCGAACCAGACCGGCGACCGGCGCATCGGTCTCGCCATTCGCTATATCCCTGCCAGCATGCAGCAGGTGCCGGGGGCGAATATGGCGGCGATGCTGGTCCGGGGCGAGGACCGGTTCGGCCATTTCCGCGAGGCCAGGCGGCCCTCGGGCGTCTTCCTTTTGGAAGACCTGGCGCACTGGCGCGAGATGCAAAACGCCCGCAGCAGTGTCATGGGCGCGAAGGTCTGAGCCGGCCGGCCCGCGCGGAAGCGTGATCGGAGCTTGATTGGACCCTGTGCGGCACCGGATGCATGTCAGCACCGGTTCTATCCACGGAGGGTTCGACGAATGCGCCGCTGGCTTCGGGTTTTCACGGCAATATCGTTGCTTCTGCTGCTCGCCGGGTTCGGCTCCGGCGAGCGGCTGTTCGCGCCGAGCGCCGACCTGTGGCCGCGCTGGCAAGCCCATGAGCCGGAATCGCAACGCACGCTCGACCATTCGCGCTGGACAGCCTTGCTGCAGCGGTATGTCCGCACGGGTCCGAATGGGGTCAATTGGGTCGATTATGCCGCCTGGCGGGACGATGGGAGGGAGGAACTAGATCGATACCTGGCCAAATTGCAGCAGACGGCGGTGAGCCGGTTGAACCGCTCGGAGCAGCTTGCCTACTGGATCAACCTTTACAACGCGCTGACCGTCGATGTCGTTCTCGATCACTACCCGGTCGAATCGATCCAGGATATAGACATCTCGCCCGGCCTGTTCGCCAGCGGTCCCTGGGACAAAAAGCTGGTTACGGTGGAACGCGAAAAATTGTCCCTCAACGATATCGAGCACCGGATTATCCGGCCGATCTGGCGCGACCCGCGCATCCATTACGGCGTCAACTGCGCCTCGGTCGGCTGTCCGAATCTGGCAAAGACTGCCTACAGGGGCACGAATGTCGATGCGATGCTCACCGAAGCGGCCCACGCCTATGTCAACGATCCGCGCGGGGTCTCGATCAACGGCGATTTGGTCACCGTCTCCCGTATCTACGATTGGTTCATCGAGGATTTCGGCGATACTGAAGCTGGGGTGCTCCGTCACCTGCAGCAATATGCGGAGCCTGCGCTGCGTCGCCGTTTGCAGGAAATCGGCAGCCTTTACAACACGGCCTACGACTGGTCGTTGAACGACACGCGGGAGGCCCCGGCAGCGCTGCAATAAGGGCGCCTCACTTGCACGGTATCCGCTCCACGTTATGACTGCGGCTAACGCCAAACGAATGGAGCGCCCGATGGAGTTTGTGGACTATCGCGTCGAGGATCACATTGCGCACGTCGTGATGGACCGGCCGCCGGTGAACGCGCTGAGCCGGGAGCTGGTGCGGGATATCCTGGAGGGTTACCGCCTGGCCAAGGATGACCCGGACGTGCGCTGCGTCATGCTCGAAAGCGCCCTGCCGAAGGTCTTCTGCGCCGGCATGGACCTGGACATGATGCGCGGCGGCGACAGCCAGCGCATCCGCAACTATCTCGACAAGCTTTATATGGACATGCACTTGGCCCAGTACCGCATGGGGAAGCCAACCGTCGCCGTCGTCAATGGCCCGGCGCGGGCCGCGGGGGTAACGGTGGCGGTTTCCTGCGACTGCGTCATCGCGAGCGACCGTGCCAGCTTCGGCTATCCGGAGATTGACGTCGGTGTGATCCCGGCCATGCATTTCGTCCATCTGCCGCGCCAGATCGGCCGGCACAAGGCGTTCGAGCTTTGCTTCAACGGCAAGCCCATCGACGCAGAGACGGCAGAGCGCTGGAACCTGATCAACCGCGTCGTTCCCCATGACGAACTGAAGGACCAGGCACTGGCGCTGGCGAAGGATTTCGCTGCCAAGTCGCCGCAGATCATGCGGCTCGCCCGCGACAGCTTCATGCGTGCCAACGATTACGAGTATCGCCGCAACATCGAGAACGTGGTGGAAACCATCTGCCTGATCATGGAGCAGCCGGACGCCCTCGAAGGGCTCGATGCGTTCGCGGAAAAGCGCAAGCCCGTTTGGCAGGCCGACCGGAAGAAGGACTAGGCGATTGTCGCCCTGGGGCGAAGAAGGGGCGGGTCCATGCCGATTCGCTCCCGCGCCCAGGTGCCGATCATGCTGCCGAGGAAGCCCCAGAGCAGCCACCAGGCGCCGTGCAAGCTGCCGGAGACCAGGCCGCCGAGAAATGCGCCGATATTGCAGCCGTAGGCGAGCCGGGCACCATAGCCCATCAACAG
>CAYYSC010000163.1:0-7389 GCA_964474065.1 uncultured Rhodospirillales bacterium
GAAGAAACGCTGGGTGACGCAGGCTCGGTTGTCTATTTGACCGAACTGGGGGAGAACGAAGCGCGCGAAGCGCTGGACAAAGCCACGGCCGTCTTTGCCCAACGGATGAACCAGTTGCCGGGGGACGTCGGCGACCTGCTGGCCGGAAGTTGCCGCCTGTTGCAGTTTCATTCTGCGGGCGTGGATTATCTGCCGCTCAAGCATCTGCCTGACGATCTGCCGATCGCGGGTAACGGCGGCGCCTTCGCGGAGCCGATGGCCGAACACGGGCTCGCGATGGCGTTGGCGGCAGCTAAGCGCCTGTTTATCGAGCACGAAAAGCTAAAGGCCGGCGAATTCAACCAGTTCGTCCGGAATAAAATGCTGGCGGGATCGGTCGCCGGGATTCTGGGCTTCGGGGGGATTGGCGCCGCAACGGGCAAGCTAATGCGCGCGATCGGCATGAAAGTGCACGCGATCAAGCGCTCCGGCAAAACCGACGAGCCGGTCGACTGGATCGGCACGCCGGATCAGTTGGATGAGGTCCTGGCCGCTTCAGACGTCCTGGTCCTCAGCCTGCCGCTGACCCGGAACACGGAGAAACTGCTTAACGCTGAAAAGTTGGCCCTGATGAAGCCGGATGCGATCCTGGTGAACCTCGCCCGCGGCGAGATCATCGACGAAGCGGCGTTGTACGCGCATCTGAAGGCCAACCCCGACTTCACCGCCTGCCTGGATGCGTGGTGGGTGGAGCCGGTGCGGCACGGGCGCTTCGAGATGGGACATCCGTTTCTCGACCTGCCGAACGTGATCGGGTCTCCCCACAACTCCGCCTCAGTCGGGGCCTGGCGCGGGGTGGCGGTGCGGCGGGCGGTAGAGAATTGTGCCCGCGCACTTCGCGGCGAGATGCCCTGGCACTTGATCGGACCGGAAGAGCGGCTGTTGTAGAAGGAGGCGGTTTAGTCCAGCCGCTCGAAATCGGTCTTCACCGCGTCGCAGTTCGGGCAAGTCCAGTCCGCGGGCAGGGCGCTGAAGGGCGTTCCCGGCGCGATATTGTCAATATCCAGCCCTTCCGCCTCATCATAGATGAAACCGCAGAGCGGGCAGTGCCATTGCTGCGCTGCGGGCGCGGCGATCAGATCGGCCTTTTCGTGCTTTTCCGGGAACTGCATGACGATGGCCTGCAGGCCGTTCGGCCCCGCAGCGGCCTGATACGAGGGCTCGCCCGCCCAGACGAAGGCAGTGGACCAGAGTCCGTACTCCCGCCCGCCCAGTTCAAGGCTGCCGCCGGTTACGACAACGTACTGGCCGCCGGTCTTTTCGGCGCTCGGCACAGTGAAACCAGCGCCGGGCCCGACAGTGAGCAGCCAGCTTGCGGTACCTTCCTCTGTCGGCTCCAGCACGGTGACGAGGTCTGCGCCGCTGAGCGTACGCAACACCGCAGGTTCGCCCGGGGCGGGCGCGTCGTGACCCATATAGAAGCGTTTCGGTGCGCTTTGATCCATCTTGTCGCGCGCTGCGGGCAGAAACTGGGCACCATAATCGCGCTTGGCCCGGAGCGTGTAATACTGAATGCCATCGCCCCCCGGCACGATGGGGCCGTACGGCGTGTATGCGCCGGAGTAGTGGATCGCGAGGGGCCGCACCGGATGCCGGCCGAGTCGGCCGTCGCCCGCGGTGACAATCTGGAACTCGTCTTCGGTGTGAAAGTGCGGCTCCACGACCTTGAACGCAGGCTGGTCGACGATGAAGCATTGCGGGCCCTCATCGACCTTGCCGGTCGACCATTGGAATTCCCGCACGCTTACTTCCGTGCCATTCGGCAGCACGCGCGTCCAAGGCTCCATGTCGTCGGTGGAAAGGGTCTCGGCCATAGCGTTTCTCGTCTCAATCGTGCATCGGTTGTTGCGAAGGCTACCATCGCCCCGCGGCGCGCGGTAGGGTTCAGGCCAATGGATTTCACGGGAACGCTCTAACCGCCATGACAGACGATCTTCCTCTGGCCGGCCTCAAAGTGATCGACGCCGCCAGCTTTATTGCCGGGCCTGTCGCCGCCACCGTGCTCGCCGATTTCGGCGCGGACGTGATCAAGATCGAGCCGCCCACGGGCGAGCCTTACCGGCGTGGACCGCATAACCCCGGCGTTCCGCCAAGCCCCTATCCCTACAATTACGTGGTCGATAACCGCTCCAAGCGCGGCATCACGCTCGACCTGAAGGCGGAAGCGGGGCAGGAGGTGCTGCACCGGCTGCTGGCCGACGCGGACGTCTTTGTGACCAACGCCCCTCTGCCGGGGCGCGAGCGGCTCAAAATCCGGTACCAGGACCTGAAAGACCGCTATCCGGCCCTGATCTATGGCAGTGTGACCGCCTATGGCGAAACCGGGCCGGAGGCGGACCGGACGGGGTTCGATTCGACAGCGCTCTGGGCCCGGACGGGGCTGATGGATTTGTGCAAACCCGCACCCGACAGTGCGCCGGCCCGCTCGCTGCCCGGCATGGGCGACCATCCGACCGCGATCAGCCTCGTGGCCGGCATCATGATGGCGCTCTACCGGCGCGAGCGCACCGGCAAGGGCAGCGAAGTCACGACCAATCTGATGGCGAACGGCCTCTGGTGGAACGCGATCTGGACTCAGGCGGCGCTGACGGGTGCCAAGGTCGAGCCGCGCCCGCCGCGGGAGGAGGCCGACAACCCCATGCACAACCTCTATTGCTGCAAGGACGGTCGCTGGTTCCACTTGGTGATGATTACGAATCCAGACCGGTTTGGCGAAGTCGCCAGGGTCGTCGGCCTGTCGCATCTGGCCGAAGACCCGCGCTTCGCCACGCGCGAGGGCCGGGCCGAGCATGCGCGCGAGTTAATCGACGCCTTCGACGAGGTTTTCAAGACCAAAGACTGGCCGGAGTGGAAACGGATCTTCATGGAACATCGCTTCACCTTCGGTGAGATTGGGACGGTGGACGATGTCGCCACCGACGTGCAGATGCGGGAGAGCGGTGCCGTCATTCCGCATCCGGAACCGGAAAAGGCCGGCGCCTCGCTCACCGTGGCGAGCCCGATCTGGCTGGGCGGTGTCGAGAAACGAACTCCGGCGATGGCGCCGGAACTGGGCGAGCACACCGAAGAGGTGCTGTGCAATCTCGGCTATTCGGCGGAGGAGAAAGAAAGGCTAAGGAAAGCGGGCGCTTTTGGTGCACAATGATCATCTTAGGGAGATCGAATTGATGGAACTCGGCAAACTCGGTGTCTGGTACTCTTCCGACAAGCTCAGGCCCGCGGAAATGGCCGCGCTCATTCAAAAAGTGGAGGAGCTTGGCTTCGGCTCCTACTGGTATCCGGAGTCCCGCTATTACGAGAGCATCGCAACCGGCAGTTTCCTTCTGGCCAACAGCAAGACGATCAAGGTTGGCAGTTCCATTGCCAATATCTACGCCCGTGACGCCTTCACCGCGGCGGCGGGGCGGCGCTCGCTGAACGACATGTACGACGGACGCTATATCCCTGGCTTGGGCGTCAGCCACATCCCGATCGTGGAGGGGCTGCGCAAGCACGAATACAGCAAGCCCGTTTCCACCATGCGCGCCTACCTTGATGGAATGGAGAAAGCGGCCGCCCGGGACGACAAGGTGCAATGGCCGGTCACGATCGCTGCCCTGGGGCCGCGGATGCTCGAACTGGCGGCCGAAAAGACGGACGGCGCGCTGCCCTACAACGTCACCCCGGATCACACGGCGAAGGCCAAGCAAGTGCTCGGCCCGGACAAAGCGCTGGTAGTGGAGCAAAAGTTCTGCCTGGAAACGGACCCTGCCAAGGCCAGGGCGCTCGCGCGGGCGGAACTGAAGCGTTACATGACGTTGCCCAATTACCGGAACAACTGGCTCCGGCTCGGGTTTACCGAAGACGATATCGACGGCGAAGGTTCGGACCGGTTCATGGACGCGATGGTAGTCTGGGGAGACGAAGCCGCGATTCACACCCGCATGAAGGACCACTTCGATGCAGGCGCGACCACCGTGGTGATGCAACCGGTGCATTCTGACGGTGACATTGCGGCCCGTGACAGGGGGCTAGAGGCCGTCTCTCGGTACCCTTAGCATTGCTCGGCGTTATCGGGCCCCGTTGCGGCCTTCCACGTCACCCGGCTTGGGAATCTGACCACGGGTACCGACGCCCCAGTGCTCTTCCTGGAAAATCTTGTATTCGGTTTCGCTGAGGTCGCCGCTCTCATCCACGTCATAAATCGAAAAGACGCCGGCACGGAATTCTTCCGGGGAAATCATCCGGTCTTTATCCGTGTCCCATTGGGAAAAATCGCGAAAATCTTCATCGTATTCCTCCATGAACTCCTCGTTGCTGATGATGCCATCATTGTTGTCGTCCCAATCGGCGGTAGCCGCGGAAGCGCCGGCCGATGCGAAAATCAGCGCGGTGACGCCGGCAACGGTACTGAGGATGCGGGTCATGGCTTGCTCCTAACGTTGAGTTACGCATGCCAACCAACGCCCCGCTAATCTCTTGGTTCCGTTCGCTGCCAGAGGCGTGGCTGCGTGAGTGCTGACTTGCGGTGAAGCCTTTGCGGACAAGGGGCGCCGGTGGTAGACGCAGGGATCAGGAATGGTTCATGGAGGACACGCAGAATGGACGTGAAGGGTCTTGCCGCGGTCGTGACCGGCGGCGCATCGGGCCTCGGCCGGGCCACGGCGGAGAAGCTGGTCGAGGCGGGTGCGAAGGTCGCACTCTTTGACCGCAATATCGATTTGGCCCAGGAAACCGCTGCCGAACTGGGTAACGGTACTCTCGCCGTCGAGGTGGACGTTTCCAGCGCGGAGAGCGCAGAAGCGGCATTCGAGAAGGCCAAGGCGGCGAACGGCCCGACCCGCATTTGCATCAACTGCGCCGGGATCGGTGGCTCTGTCCGGATCGTCGACCGGCAAGGCAAGCCGATGGAACTGGACCACTACCGCAAAATCATCGAGGTCAATCTGATCGGCACTTTCAATACGCTCCGCCTTGCCGCGGCGCAGATGGCGGCGGAGGAGCCGCTGAACGAGGAGGGCACTCGGGGCGCCATCGTTAACACGGCCTCCGTTGCCGGCTATGAGGGACAGATCGGCCAGTCTGCCTATGCCTCCTCCAAGGGCGGGGTGATCGGTCTGACCGTCTGCGCGGCGCGGGACCTTTCCAGCTATGGCATCCGCGTCAATACGATCGCGCCGGGTATCATGTTCACGCCGCTGCTCGCATCGCTCCCGGACGAGACACTGGATATGCTGGGCAAGCAGGTGCCCTTCCCAAAGCGCACTGGTCATGCTCATGAATACGCCAGCATGGCCATGGAACTGGTGCGCAACAATTATATGAACGGCGAGACCGTCCGCGTGGATGGCGCCATCCGGATGGGACCCCGCTGATGATTTATGAACTCGACGGCGTTAGGCCGACCTTCGATGACGAGAACGATTGCTGGATCGCGCCGAATGCGGTGGTAATCGGCAATGTCCACATTGGCCGCAATGCTTCGATTTGGTGGGGCGTGACGATCCGCGGCGATAACGAGCGTATTGCCATTGGCGAGGGCTCGCAGGTTCAGGATGGCTCCGTCTTGCACGCCGATCCGGGCTTTCCCCTGACGCTGGAGAAGAACGTCTCCATCGGCCACATGGCGATGGTGCACGGCTGTACGGTGGGCGAGGGCTCGCTGATCGGCATCGGCGCAGTGGTCCTGAACGGCGCCAAGATCGGCAAAAATTGCCTGATCGGGGCCAAGGCTTTCGTCAAGGAGGGGATGGAAGTACCGGACGGCTCTATGGTCCTCGGCATTCCGGGCAAGGTTGTGCGCCAGATGTCGGACGAGCAAATCAAGGGCATCAACAATACCGCGTTCAGCTACCAGAAAAACTGGAAGCGTTTCCGCGAGAAAGGCAAGCAACTCGACTGAGCCGCGGCGCGCCAAACCGCAGCTCCCGTCTCCGCAGTTCAGTCGGGAAGGCTCCCCCCGAGCCTTCCTTAGCCTGAAGCGCGCATCCGGTCGGGTTTGTTTTCCTCCCGGGCTTTGGTCGGCAACTCGATCTCGATCTCCAGCGTGGAGACATCGTCGCTCCGATCCAATTTGACGATAGCCCGGTCATTCTCAACTTCGACATAGCGGGCGACAACAGCCATAATTTCTTTTTCCAGCCGCGGCAGGAAATCATCGCCATCGCGGCTGATGCGTTCATGGGCCAGCACGATTTGCAGGCGGTCGCGGGCCATTTCGGCCGATGGCTTCGCCCGTTTACTGGCGCGAAAGAAATCGAGCAGACTCATGCGGCACCTCGGAATAGACGGCTGAACAGGCCCTTCTTTTCGGGCCCCATATACCGATGTTCAATCTTCTCCCCCAGGAAACGGCCGACGGCGTCGCTGTAGGCCTTGCCGGCGGCGGACTCACCCTCAAGAATCACTGGCACGCCCTGGTTCGAAGCCTGGAGAACGCTCTGGCTTTCCGGAATAACACCCAGCAACGGGATCGCCAGGATTTCCTGCACATCCTCGACCTTGAGCATCTCACCGCGCTCGACGCGGGCGGGGTCGTAACGGGTGACTAGCAGGTGTTCTTTAACCGGCGACTCGCCTTGTTCGGAGCGCTGCGAACGGCTGGCGAGGACGCCCAGAATGCGGTCGCTATCCCGGACGCTGGAGACTTCGGGATTGGTCACCACAACGGCTTGATCCGCAAAGTACAGGGCCAAGTGCGCGCCCCGCTCGATCCCAGCCGGGCTGTCGCAGACGATGTAATCGTGAGTCTGCCGCAGCTCGGCCAGGATCTTTTCCACGCCTTCCTCGGTGAGCGCATCTTTGTCCCGGGTTTGGGACGCGGGCAGAATCGACAGGTTTTCAACCCGTTTGTCCCTAATCAGCGCCTGCTTCAGGTTCGCCTCCCCCTGAATCACGTTGATGATGTCGAACACGACCCGCCGCTCGCAGCCCATGATCAGGTCGAGATTGCGCAGGCCAACATCGAAATCGATGACAACGGTTTTGTGCCCGCGCATGGCGAGGCCGGTAGCGAATGCGGCGCTGGTCGTTGTTTTTCCGACGCCGCCTTTCCCGGATGTGACGACGATGACTTCGGACATCGCGTAAGGTCTCCTCAAAGCAACTCTGTCATTGATGAAGTCTAGCCGAACACGTCCAGCTTCATCTCTTCGCCGTTCAGGCTAACCTGCACCCTCGCCCCGATTAATGCCGGTTCCAGGTCTTCCCGGACCCGGTAGAGTCCGGCGATGGCGACCAATTCCGGGTCGAAATTGAGGGTGAAGATTCTGGCCTCGCCGAAGCCGCGCGCCCCAGCGATTGCGCGGCCCCTGAGCGGTCCGTAAACGTGAACGTGGCCATCCGCAATCACTTCCGCGCCGGCATTCACTG
>CAYYSC010000164.1:0-7353 GCA_964474065.1 uncultured Rhodospirillales bacterium
GGATCACGTTATTGTACATCACCTCGACATTGTTCAGTTGCAGCATGACGGACGCCCAGTTGCCCTGCGGATCGGAAAAGGATCAAAAGGGGGGCGTCCCCCTACGGAGGACGCTCCCTAATCATTGTCATTCCAGGGCTTTAGCCTTTGTGCTCTTCCTCAAGCAGGCGGAGCACCGTGTCACGGTAGGAGCGATACCAGTCGGTCACCGGAACATACTTGCCATCCTGCACCTGGAAGACGCGGACATAGCCGCCACCCTCGTGATCTTTCTCTGTGATCTTCAGTGGCGGCACCAGACCTCCCAGGGTGAAATCCTGAATCTGGCGCATGCCGTCCCGCACTTCGGTGCCGGTCACATCACACGAGCCCTTCGCCTTCACCGCGTTTTCGATGGCTTTTACGTGCACGGCGGCCTGGAATACACCGCGGTTGTAATAGACCGTCGAAGCCATCTCCTCCGGTGGGTCTTCGCCATTCGCCTTGTACATGGCTCTGATTTCCTCCAGCACCGGATAGTTGCTGCCGACACCCGCGAACTGGATGGTGTTGTAGCCTTCGGCGACATCCCAGCCACCGGCCGCCGCTATGTCGCCCTCGCTTCCCGCCCAGACGAAGCCGATAACATTGTCCATCTGGTAGCCTGACCGCTTCAGCTCTTTCAGCAAGACGGCCGGGGCGCGGCCGAAGACGTGAGCGATGACGAAGTCTGCGCGGAAGCGGCGGGTGATATCCAGCACCTGCGGGCCCGCTTCGATCCCCGGGACCGGAATGGCAAAGGTACGGAAGTCGAAGCCTTCCTGCTTGGCCAGTTCCGTGATGACCGGAATGCCTTCGCGGCCGGCTGGATTGTCATAGAAGACATAGGCAATCTTCTTGCCATTCAGATCGCCCTCAAACTTATCCTTGGCGAACTGCACGGCCGCCGCGGTCTGGGACCAGTAGCTGGCGGCGATCGGAAACATGTAAGGATACTTTTCACCGTTTGCCGCCGCCGCGGTTCCGAACCCGGCCGAGGTGCCCGGGATCTTGTCTTCCTCCATGGTCTTCAGCAGCGCCGCGACCATAGGCGTCCCGAACGGAGAGACGAGCACGGCGCCGTCGGACTTGAAACGCTGATAGGCTTCGACGGCCGGCGGCACCTTGTACTCGATATCCACTTCGTTGGCCTTGACCGAGCAACCTTCGATACCGCCATTGGCGTTCACGAGCGCGATGTAGTCGTGATAGCCGGGACAGAGCACGGTGCCGGTCACTGCGGTGACGCCGGTGCGGTCGCACATCATGCCGATGACAATGTCGTCGGCCTGTGCCGTGTTGGCCGCTGCCATCGCGGCGGTTGCCGCGGCCGCGAAGCCCAGGGTTCGCAAGAGTTTCATGGACGTTTCTCCTCGCTGTTAGCTTTGTTGGCGGTGTGTCCGTCAACTATTAGTATGAAAAAGGCCAAACCCGAAAGTAGTTCCGGATATTCAACCAAAGTCGATTCAGCCCTTCCGGCTCCATAACCAAGAAGAGCATGATCAATCCCCCAAAGAACATCAAGCGCAACTGACCGATGATAGTCGGAAGATCAGCTGGATCCATGAAATAAGGCCCAACCGACTCCATGACGATTCGAATAACCATCGGCAGCAGAGTTATGAAAAAGGCCCCCAGTACCGAGCCGGTGATCGACCCGAGGCCGCCGATAATGCACATCGCCAGAAAGTCGATCGAGGTGATGATGGTGAACTGCTCGTAAGTCGCGATGCCCAGGTAATAGGTGTACAGCACTCCTGTCACACCCGCGAAGAAGGACGAGATGGCGAAGGCATAGAGCTTGTAGCGGAACACGCCGATGCCGATGATCTGGGCTGCGATATCCTGGTCGCGGATCGCAATCAGCGCCCGCCCGATCCGGCTGCGGACCAGATTGGTCGTGGCGACAATCGCCAGAACCGCAAAGAAGATCACGAAATAGTACAGCTCCAGCGAGCTGTTGAGGTTCCAGCCAAACAAGACCGGTCTTTCCACCTCGATCGCGGCCGCGACGCCGCCCGAAATCGCCGGTGTGTGGTTGATCACCCACTCGATGATGAACTGAGCCGCCAGCGTTGCAATGGCGAGATACAGGCCTTTGACCCGCAGCGACGGAATGCCGACCAGGATGCCGATCAGCGCCGCCATGCAACCGCCGAGCGGGAGCGTGATATAGAACGGAAGCCCCAATTTCACGGCAAAATTGGCGGCAGTGTAGGCACCGACAGACATGAAGGCCGCATGCCCGATGGAGATCTGGCCGGTATAGCCGAGCAGGATGTTCAGGCCCAGCGCGCCAACCACGGTGATGCCGACCAGGCTCAGGTTCGACAAGTAGTAGTCGCTGGCAAACAGGGGGACGACTACCAGGAACAATAGGGTCAGACCGATGACGGCATGTCTGGCAATCGGAAACGCCAGGATGGCCTGATCCGCTTCGTAGCTGGTCTTGTAAAAGCCGCATTCACGGTGGAACATGCGCTTAGATCCTCTCAATCTGGCGGCGGCCGAAAATGCCGTAGGGGCGAATCATCAGCATGAGGATCATCAGCACGTACGGTGCGAAATCCTTCATGCCGCCGCCGACCACGGGATCTACAAAGCCAGAGGTGAGCGCTTCCACCACGCCGACAATGATGCCGCCAACGACCACGCCCGGGATCGAGTCGAGCCCGCCCAGGATCACGACGGGGAAAACCTTCAGCCCGATCAGCGCCAGCTGCGTGTCCACGCCGATCATGTTGCCCCAGAGCAGGCCACCCAGCAGCGCAACGACGCCGGCGGTGACCCACGCAACGGCGAAGAAGCGCTCCACGTTGATGCCCATGGCCATCGAAACCTGATGGCTATCCGCCACCGCCCGCATGGCCACGCCCGCCCGGGATTTGATGAAGAACCAGCCGAAGCCTAGCAGGAAGGCGATGCTGACGCCGGCCCCGACCAGCCCGATGGGTTTCAGGTAGAGCGGGCCCCAGAAAATCGGGCTGTCCGGGATCGGCAGATTGATCGTGGTTGGGGCCGGGCCGAACACCAAGGGGCCAAAACCCAGCAGGAAGAATGACAAGCCGATGGTGGCCATGATGATAGCGACGATGGGCCTGCCGATCATCGGACGCAGAACGAAGCGCTCCAGCCCGATGCCGAATGCGATCATGAAGGCGAGGCCGATCAGGATGGCGATGAAGAGCGGCACGCCCCACCAGTCGAGCGCGCCAGCGACCACAATCGCCGCGATCATCACGAAATGACCCTGCGCAAAGTTGATCGCGTCGGTCGACTTGTAGATCAGCACGAAACCCAGCGCGATCAGCGAGTACATCAAGCCGGTCAGCACGCCCTCGGCCGCCAGCGCGATACCGAATTCCAATTCCGGATGCATAAGGCTGCTCCCTCAGGCCGCGTCTTGAATGTGGAGCCGCGCGTCCACATGGCTGCGGCGGCCGTCTTCGAAGGTGACCTCGGTGCGGAGATCGACCTCGGCCTTGTCGTCGTAAAACGCGGTGATCACCGGCGCGTAGCGTTCGGCGATATAGCTGCGGCGCAGCTTTCGGGTGCGGGTAATCTCGGAGTCGTCGGCATCCAGATCCTTCGCCAGCAGCAGGAAGCGCTTCACCCGGATGGAGTCGGGCAGGGTGGCGTTGATCCGAGCGATCTCGTTCGAGATCAACTCCCGCACCTCGGGTTTCTGGCTCAGGTCCATGTAATTGGTATAGGGGATGCCATTCTTTTCCGCCCAGTTGCCGACGGTCGACTGGTCGACGGCAACCATCACGGAAACGAACTCGCGGCCGTCGCCGAAGGACACCGCCTCCGAAATGTAGGGGGAATACTTGAGCTTGCTCTCGATGAACTGGGGCGCGTATGCCGTGCCATCCGCCATCTTGCCGACGTCCTTGGCCCGGTCGACGATCAGGAGTTCACCGCTTTTCCGGTCCAGGACGCCGGCGTCGCCGGTACGGAAGTAGCCGTCTTCCGTGAACGCCGTCGCGGTTGCATCTTCCCGCTTGTAGTAGCCTTTGAAGACACCGGGCGATTTCACCAGAATCTCGCTGTTCTCGCCGATCCGGACATCGATGCCGGGGCACGGCGGGCCGACGGTGTCGGGGTTGACGTTATCGTCCCGTTGGATCGATACGAGGCCGGAGACCTCGGTCGAGCCGTACACCTGTTTCAGGTTTACGCCGAAGGCGCGGAAAAAGCGGAAGGTGTCGTGGCCGAGGGGCGCGCCGCCGGTGTAACACCACCGGGCCCGGCGCAGCCCGATCTGGTCGCGGACCGGCCCGTAGACAAAGAATTCGCCGAGCCAGCGCATCAGTCCGCGGCCGGAGGAGCGACCCTCCGCCTTTGCCAACTCGGCCTTGACGGCCACGCGCCGGAAGGTTTCATAGAACCAGCGTTTCACGCCCGACGTGTCGTTTGCCTTCACCTGCAAATGCGAGAGGATGGTCTCCCATCCCCGCGGCGAGGCAATGAAACCTGTCGGGCCGAGTTCCCGCAGATCGCGCTCCAGCGTCTCTGGACCCTCCGGACAGTTCGAACAGCAGCCCGCGAGCAGCGCCACGGTCATGTTGTACATGCTCTCGCCAACCCAGGCCATCGGCAAGTAGGCGAGAAAATCGTCGCTCTCGCGCACGTCCTCGTTGGCGCAGAAGATCTTGGCCGTCGCCACGAGATTGCCGTGACTGAGCATAACGCCCTTCGGCTGGCCCGTGGTACCGGAGGTGTAGCTCATCAGCGCAATACCATCGGCGGAGAGCGCTTCAACCGAACGCTCGAACGCACCGGCGTTCGAGGCGCCGTATTCCCGGCCGGCTTCCTGGACGGCGACGAAGGATTTCAGGTTCGGTTGATCGTAATCGACCATCCCCCGGTCGTCGTCGTAGACCAGCCATTCCAAGGCCGGAAGGCGGTCCATGATGGACAGGACCTTGTCCACCTGCTCCTGATCTTCGGCCACGATTATCTTGGTGTCGGCGTCCGCCAGAACGAATACCATCTCTTCGGCGATGGAATCCTGATAGACGGGAACGGCCGAACCGCCGAGTGCCTGGGCCGCGATCTGCCCCCAGTAAAGGCGGGGGCGGTTGTCGCCGATCACGACCAGCTTGTCGCCCTTGCCGAAACCCAGTGACAGCAAACCCAGCGCGAATTCCTCCACCTCGCGAGCGTAATCCGCCCAGGTGTAGGTGCGCCAGATACCCAGGTCTTTCTCGCGGATGGCCGGCTTGTCCGGCCGCAATTGCGCGTTCCGGAGCATCAGCCCCGGCAAGGTCTCCTCCAGCCCGGCCATTACGCGGCCTCCCCATGGCCGGCGCCCAGGTAGGCATCAATCACCCGTGAATTTGCCCGTACCTCGTCTGGCGTTCCGTCCGCGATCTTTTCGCCCTGGTCCAGCACCGCGATCCGGTCGGAGATATCCATCACCACGCCCATATCGTGCTCGATCAGCACAATGGTCGTTCCCCGCTGCTCGGCGATGTCGAGGACATAGCGGACCATGTCCTCCTTCTCTTCCTGGTTCATGCCGGCCATCGGTTCGTCCAGAAGGAGGAGCTCGGGCTCCGCAGCCAAGGCCCGGCCCAGCTCGACCCGCTTTTGCAGGCCATAGGCTAGTTCGCCTGTCGGCGCCTTGCGCAGGTCGTTCAGGCGAAGGAAGTCGATGAGTTCTTCCACCTTTTCCCGGTGCTCGACTTCCTCCCGCTGCGCCCGCCCCCAATAAACGAAAGACGACAGTACCCCGGTCTTCATCAGGACATGCCGGCCAAGCATCATGTTTTGCAGAACCGTCATGCCGCGGAAGAGCGCAATATTTTGGAAGGTTCGCGCGATGCCTTGTTCGGCAATCTGATTGGGTTTCATTCCGGAGATCTTCCTGCCGTTGAAGTCGATCTCGCCGCTGTCGGGAATGTAAAACCCGCTTATCATGTTCAGCAATGAAGTCTTGCCGGCACCGTTGGGGCCGATAATCGCGAAGATCTTTCTTCGCGGCACTTCGATACTGACATCGTAATTTGCACGTACGCCGCCGAAATACTTCGACACACCACGCACGCTCAGGATAGCGTCGTGCCCGTTGCTATCAGGCATATTTGGCGTTGTCCTCCAGACGGGGATGGGCGTGTAACCGCCTTCATTTCTTTGGCGGAAGCCTAGGACATTTTTTCGCGCTTGCAAACGCAAATGTCGCGAGCGGGGCTTCGCAACCGGAATGGAACCCGGAAACGTACGCGATGTTTTCTTGGGGTACCTCCACATTCCGGGAATAGGGCTGGAACGGCACCATGCTAAGCTGGATCGCCGAACATCATGCGGTCGTCAACAGCATGATCAGCATCGTGACGGTCCTGGTCTGGATTATTTACCTACAACTATTCATCAACAGCCTTTTGCGGCAAAGACGGTCCAATATTTTAATCAATCGGTCAGCCGGAAATGACGATAAAGCCCGATGCGTGGTAGTTAACATGGGCGCTGAACCCATTTACTTGGCAAACATCATCGCCGATATTGATATCGGTGGACATCAATATTCGGCAATTGTAACCGACCGGGATGAGATGACGAAGGAGGATCTGACCGACCCCCTGAAGGCCACAACACAGGGCCCCCTGGAGAGCGGGCAATACCGGGATGTGGGGAGCCTGCATGAGCTGATTTGGCGTGCCTTGCGCAACCGGCACCTCGAAGGCCGGGATAGCGAAGTGGAGGGCCTGATCCTGACGGTCGCCGCGGTTTCCGGCCACAGCGCCTATATCGCGGCCGGACGGCAAAAATTCTATGTACGGTCGCGTTATGGCCAGAGGGTCTATCTACCAGCGTCGACGGATAGTGAACAGCTTCGAAGCTACTGGGAAAGACGCCGGATTCGCGGCCGGCTTGACCGAGCGTTGAAAGAGGAAGCCGGGTACCCCGGTGATGACCAAAACGCCTGATGGACCGGCTGACTTTGCTCTCGGCTGATTTCGCTTTGCGGGTGCGGCATGCCTTGCGAGGATGGTGCCCCACCGATAGCGCTGCCCCTTGGAACGATAGCGGATTGTTTTATGACCGAACGGGCCAAACTGCTGATCGACTGCGACCCCGGGCATGACGACGCCGTCGCCCTTCTGGTGGGTTACCGCCATTTCGACCTGTTGGCCGTGACCACGGTCCACGGCAATTCCAGCCTGGAGAACACCACGCGCAACGCGCTGGCGGTCATGGAGCTGGCCGGAATCCAGGGCGTACCTGTGGCCAGAGGCGCGGCAGGCCCCCTCATCGGTGAGAGCGTTACTGCTGCGCACGTGCATGGCAAGACCGGTCTCGACGGCCACAAATTACCCGAGCCCGGCGGCA
>CAYYSC010000165.1:0-4762 GCA_964474065.1 uncultured Rhodospirillales bacterium
AAAGAGTCACGTTGGTAAAATCGCGAATGGGCGTCCGGTTTTCCGCGATCAATGCTTCCAATTGCGCGCTGGCGTCCCCCATTTGAGCGGCCGCCCTTTCCACGTTTATCAGCGCCTCCGCTGCGCGTCCCAGGGCAGCATTCGTGCTTTCAAGCGTCTCCCCGGCTCCGGCAAAGGATTTCTGGAGTTGCTCTTCCGCCGTGACGCTCAATTTCTCCAGGCGGTTCGCAGTCGCGGCGACTTGCCGGATCGTATTTCGCGCTTCAAGAACCAGGGCCTCCGCCGGTTCGCTCGCTTTTGCAAGATTCGTTGTCAGCCTTTCGCTATTTTGAATGATGTTGCTGATCGCCTGCTGGTTCTGGTCATTCAGCAACAACAGCGCGCGGCTGACGAGCGCGTCCACTTTTTCCACGAGGGCTGGGGCACCTTCGAACAACTGTTCCAGACTTGAGGGCTCGGATTGAATGATTGGGAGCCCTTCCTCGGGTCTCGGCAAGGGCGGCGCCTCCTGGGTTCCACCGCTGAGTTCAATGACGGCACCTCCCGCCAGCCCTTGAACTTCAAGGCTGGCAATCGTGTCGGTTTTAACCGGAGTCGCTCCGTCGATCTCGATGGTTGCCCGCACCTTTTCTACGTTTTCCGGCTTGATCCGCAATGCTGTGACTTGGCCAACCGTTATGCCGCGGTAGGTGACTCGGCTGCCTATTCGAAGACCGGCTACGGAGCCTTCGAAATCGATCCAATACCGCTCATAAGCCGCCACCGTATCGCGGCCCCCCATCCAAATGATAAAGCCGACAGCAAAGGCAGCAATCGCCAGCACGGCGACGCCCACGGCTATATAGCTGGCGCGCGTTTCCATCAGTATTCCTTAGCGTAGGCCGCAGCGCGTCCACGGGGGCCGCGAAAATACTCTCGCAACCAGGGTTCATTCCGCTCAGCCAACTGTTCTACGGTCCCGGTAATTGCCCGCTTGTTTAACAGAACACCAACGCGATTGCATGTAGCGTGCAACGTATCCAAATCGTGCGTGATCATCACGACAGTCAATCCCAACGTGTCTTGCAGGCTTATGATCAACTCGTCGAAGCGGGCAGCGCTGACCGGGTCCAGCCCCGCCGTCGGTTCGTCCAGGAAGACGATCCGCGGATCGAGGGCCAACGCCCGCGCCAGCCCCGCACGTTTGCGCATACCGCCGGAAAGTTCGGAGGGATATTTGTCCCGTGCAGAAAGCTCCAGCCCCGCAACGCAGAGCTTGAGCGCAATAACATCCCGCCGTTCGGCTGCTTTAAGACGAGTATGTTCCTTGAGCGGCACCTCCACGTTCTCACCCACCGTGAGGGAACTGAACAAAGCTCCATCCTGAAACATCACGCCCCATTGGCGCCGCAATTCCTCCATTTCCGGTCCGGAGCACTGGGTGTCATGGCCAAAGACATGGATCCGACCGTCCGTCGGGCGGATCAGGCCAATCATGGCGCGCATGAGCACTGATTTCCCGCTGCCCGAACCGCCGACTATCCCGAAGACCTCCCCCTCTTTGATCTCCAAATTCAGCTGGTCATGAATGACGGTGGAACCGAACTGAGTCCGGAGTCCGCTTACATTCACGGCAACACCATTGCTGCCATCAGCCAACTTCATCGCCCGCTGAATACCGTCGACCATCTCAAACCCCTAGGACTGAGAAGACAATAGACATCAACGCGTCGATCACAATGACGAGGAAGATCGCCTGTACGACCGCCGCCGTAGTCTTTTCGCCCACGGCTGCCGCGCCCTGACCCGCCTGCAAGCCCTGGTAGCAACCGATCCCCGCAATCGCTGACGCGAACAGCGGCGCTTTCGAAAGCCCGACCCAAAAATTCTGGAGGGGAACTTCCGCCTGGAACTGGCTTGAGAACTGGCCAAAGGAAATGTCGAGAGCCGTAGTCGCCATAATCGCGCCTCCCAAGATAGCCAGCGCGTCAGCGTAGACGACAAGGAAGGGAAAAACGATCACCAACGCCAGGGTTCGCGGCACGACAAGGACAATTATCGGGTCGAGACCGATGACCCGCAAGGCATCGATTTCCTCATTGATCTTCATCGTCCCGATCTGCGCTGCGAACGCACTGGCGGAACGCCCGGCCACGACAATCGCGGCGATCAGCGGACCCATTTCGCGCAGCACACCGATACCGACCACGTTGACGGTAAGGATCTCGGCGCCGAATCGGACTAGCTGGTCCGCCCCTTGATATGCCGTCACCACCCCGATCAGGAAGCTGAGCAGACCGACGATCGGCAGCGCTGCAACACCTGCCGCGTACATGTGATGCACGACCGACGTGATACGAATTTCTCTCGGCCGGATCAGCACCGTCGCGATCTTCACGGTCAACTGGCCTAGAATGGTCAGCATATCCAGGCCAATCTTGCCGGCCTTGAATGTCGCCTGACCGAGCCTAGCCAGCCAATCCGTCAGTGGGCGACGCGGAGGAGCCTCCGGCTCTTCCATGGGCTGGTCCAATACCCGGCAGACCTTTTCAAAATGCACGGGCGGATTGGACAGGGTCAGGGAGGCAGCTTCCTGCTCGATGTCAGCAAACCATTTGCGAAGGCAGAGCGACGCGTTGCTATCGATACCGTCCAGTTCATGAAACTCGACCGTAACATCTTGCCCGGCCAAACCATCGGGAACGGCTTCGGGCCAGCCTGCACGGTCGAGAGCGGCGGTGGTCCACTCCCCTTCGAGCACCAGGCGAATGCCGGTGTCGGTTTCACGCCATTCCGTGGTTGGTGGACTGGCCACTATCGAACCTCATCCCAGCGGCATCCGGCATGACGCAGGCGCGTCAAGCAGATGCGTGTTGTCTCGGCTATCGCATAGAAAAGACCAACGCTCGACACCAAACGACCGAAGCGATGGAAGCGACACGGCGGCCAACAGCCCCGGTAACCTCGTGCCAACTTTGTTATTGCCGATTCAGCGCGTTCCTTCCACCCGAAACCCGGTAATGAGGTGATCAATCGGACCGTGCCCTCGTCCAAATCCTGGAGCATGGCCGATCGCCGCGTGGACAAAAGCACACGCCCGCTCCACCGCGGCAGCGAGCGGTTGGCCGGATGCCACCCCTGCGGCAACCGCAGAAGCCAACGTACATCCCGTGCCATGGGTGTGAGGCGTTTGGAGGCGTGGCGTCACGAACCGCTCGGCAGGTTTGCCAGGTTGCACCAGCAGGTTCTCGACTGCTGCGCCAAGCATATGCCCCCCTTTCAGCAGGACCGCTGTCCCGAACCGGTCAGCCAGACGATGAGCCGCGGGCAGCATGGCCGCAGTATCGGCGATCTTCTCGCCCAAGAGCACACCCGCCTCTTCCGTATTGGGGGTGATGACAGCGGCACGCGGCAAGATTCGTTCAATGAGCGCCCCCACCGCCTCCGTCTGCAACAGCGTCGCCCCGCCCTTCGCGACCATCACCGGGTCGGCAATGATCGGGATGCCGGGATAATCGGCGAGTGTGTCGGCAACCGTTTCAATCAAGGGAGATGAATGGAGCATTCCAAGCTTAACCCCATCGGCCCCGATGTCGTCCAGGCAGGCCCGGATCTGCGCGGCCACCGTCTCCGGCGGAATGCCATGGACATCCACGACTCCGAGCGTGTTTTGGACCGTAATCGCCGTGACGGCCGTCATGGCGTACGCCCCAAACGCCGAAAGCGTTTTGATATCCGCCTGGATTCCCGCCCCCCCGCCAGAATCCGAACCGGCGATCACCAGAACACGCGGTGGCGGCTTTGCGGCGGGCGTCACTGTCACACCGCCATCATCTCGATTACCGAACAAAGCTCATCAACCACTTCCCGCACTTCGTCCTCACGCTCGCCCTCAGCCATGACGCGGATGAGAGGCTCCGTCCCCGACAAACGAACCAGGATGCGCCCGTTTCCGTTGAGTCGCCTCTCCGCCTCACCGATTGCCGACGCGACTTCTTCGCTATCCAACGGATTGATCTCGGAATAGCGCACATTCTTCAGCAACTGGGGTAAGGGCTCAAATACGGACAAGATTTCGTCTGACCGCTTCCCGCTTTCCGCCAGCACTGCCAATACCTGCAGAGCCGCGATCAGCCCATCACCAGTGGTGCTGTAGTCGCTGAGGACAATATGGCCAGACTGTTCCCCGCCCAGATTGAACCGCTCCGCCCGCATCCGTTCTACGACATGGCGGTCGCCGACCGGCGTGCGGATGAGCAGGAGGTCCATCCCGGCCAGATACCGTTCAAGCCCCATGTTGGACATCACCGTCGCTACCACGGCAGCGCCCGTCAGGCGCTGCTCCGCCCGCCAGCGGCCCGCAATCAGGGCCATTACCTGATCCCCATCGATGACATTGCCTTTGGAATCGACGAGTTGGATACGGTCTGCGTCGCCATCAAGCGCGAGACCGATATCAGCCCGCGTTTCCAGCACTTTGTCTACCAATGCCTGCGGGTAGGTTGCGCCGCATTTCTGATTGATGTTCATGCCGTCAGGTTCGCAACCGATCTGCACAACCTCTGCACCAAGCTCGAACAACACCTGCGGCGCCACGCGGTAAGCCGCACCGTTCGCGGCGTCGACGACGATCCGGAGACCATCCAGGCGTTTGCCACGCGGAAAGGTGTGCTTCACGAACTCCACATAACGGCCGGCAGCGTCGTCCATTCGCTTGGCCTTACCGAGCTTGTCCGAACTAGAAAGCCGCCAATCCCGTTGAGCGATCCGATCTTCCACCGCG
>CAYYSC010000165.1:4772-7351 GCA_964474065.1 uncultured Rhodospirillales bacterium
GCATCTGGCAGCTTGAAGCCGTCACCGCCGAAGATCTTGATGCCGTTATCGGCATAGGGATTGTGGGAGGCGGAAATGACAACCCCCAATCCGGCCCGAAGGGAGCGGGTGATGCTGGCGACCGCAGGCGTGGGTAACGGCCCGGTCAGGACAACGTCGAACCCCATCGAAAGGAAGCCCGCCTCCATAGCCGATTCCAGCATATAGCCGGAAATCCGTGTATCCTTGCCAATAACCACAATCGGATATCCGGAAGGATTGCGGGCATAAAACTCGGCAGCCGTCGCCATCGCCACGTCCGTCGCCAAGTGCGGCGTCATCGGATGACGGTTAGCCGTGCCGCGAATACCATCGGTTCCAAAAAGTTTTTCCGTCATAATGAAAATGCTCCAATTTGAATATTCGCAGTTTACGCCAAACTGCCGAAAACATGTAGCATTTGACGTGTTTCCGCTACATCGTGCACTCGCAAAATCGATGCGCCGCCTCGCGCGGCTGCCAATGCCGCCGCCAGCGATGCCGGAAGCCGTTCCGATGGCTGCCGTGTCCCGCTCCAGTAACCGAGCGAGCCTTTTCGGGATACGCCAATCGCCACCGTAACGCCGAGGCCGAGGAACAAGGGAAGATGCCGCATCAACGCCTGATTATGGCAGACCGATTTGCCGAAGCCAAAGCCGGGGTCTACGGCAATCCGATCCGGCGGGATGCCAGCGGTGAGGCAATTCGCTACCGCGGTCTCTAGCCGTGCGTAAATATCAAAGACTCCGAACCGGGAACGCGGCCATTGCTGCATCGTCTTTGGGTTGCCCCGCATATCCCCTACAATCAATGCCGCTCCTGCCGCCGAAGCATGCGGCAATAGCCCGGACACGTCATTGACGATCTGTGCCCCCCGGCGGAGACCTGCCTCTGCCACGGCAGGCCGAAGCGTATCGACGGAAATCGGCAGGCCCAGTCCCCGCGTCTTCTCGATCACCGGCAACACAGCGGACATCTCGTACGGCAGGGAAACGACACTCGCGCCTGGCCGGGTTGACTGACCGCCGACATCGAGAATGGCCGCGCCCTCCGCCGCCGCGCGTTCCGCCTCTGCCAGAGCCGCCTCCATGCTCGGACGGCGCGAGCCTGCATAAAAGCTGTCGTGTGTAACGTTAACGACGCCCATTAAAGCGGGAGCGCCGCGTTCGGCGCCTGGAAAGCAGCGTGGCGCGTTCCAAGCCGCGATCATCCGCCTCGCACGAACACGCTCTTCCTGGGGAAGCGTGTCTAACCATTCTGGCACGTCTGCGGCAGACATTTCCCGACGAACCTCAGCAGAGCCTGGGCGCCAGACGGCGACCGCAGTCGCCGCTGCCTTTCTATCGAGTAGCGGAAGCGCGTCTAGGAGCCGTCGCACACGCGAGGCCGCCGAACCCCAATGGAGGTCCAGCGGCTCGACGTAAAGATGGGGCGAGGATGCGGCGGTTGAGGGGATCACGCTCCGGCGGGGCGTGGCTTGGTCGTAGGAAACGTAGACCGCCCCCCTTGATCTGCCGGGCGGTTCCCCTTCCCCTCCGGCGCCGGTTCCGGAGCCGGAGGCGGCGTCGCGATCTTGATGTCCTCGCCCCGCATCAGCGCTTCCACGTTATCGCGGCTGAGAGTCTCGTATTCCATCAACCCGAGCGCCAGGCGGTGCAGGCCGTCAAGGTTCGTCAGCAGGATTGCGCGTGCGGTCGACTCGCCTTCATCCACGAAACGGCGGGTTTCCTCGTCGATCAGTCCGGCGGTCCGGTCCGACACGTTCTTGCGCTGGGCGACCGAATGACCGAGGAATACCTCTTCCTCGTTATCCGCGTAGCGCAGCGGGCCCAGCTTGTCCGAATAGCCGAACTCCGTAACCATGCGCCGAGCCAGCCCGGTCGCCTTCTTTAGGTCGTCGGACGCGCCGGTGGTGACGAAATCCTTGCCGAAGGCCAGCTCCTCCGCCACGCGTCCGCCAAACAGGCTGGAAATCATGGCCTTCAATTCGGTGAACGATTTAGAGTAGGCGTCCCGCTCGGGCAGGAACATGGTGACGCCCAACGCGCGACCGCGCGGAATGATGGTCACCTTATGCAGCGGGTCGTGGCCTTTCGCCTTCAGCATGACGATGGCGTGGCCAGCCTCATGATAAGCCGTCAGCGCGCGCTCGTGCTCCGACATGACCATGGAGCGGCGCTCCGACCCCATCATGACCTTGTCCTTCGCGTCCTCGAAATCGCGCATGGAGACGGACTGGTGATTCCGGCGAGCGGCAAGCAAGGCAGCCTCGTTCACGATGTTCGCCAGATCGGCACCGGAGAAGCCGGGCGTACCGCGGGCGATCACCTTCGCCTCCACGTCGGGCGCGGTCGGCACGTTGCGCAGGTGCACTTTCAGGATTTTTTCGCGGCCGATCACGTCCGGATTCGGTACGACGACCTGCCGGTCAAAACGGCCGGGGCGGAGCAGTGCCGGGTCCAGCACGTCCGGCCGGGTGGTCGCGGCCACCAGGATCACGCCCTCGTTCGCCTCGAAGCCGTCCATTTCCACCAGCAACTGGTTCAAGGTCTGCTCGCGCT
>CAYYSC010000166.1:0-7327 GCA_964474065.1 uncultured Rhodospirillales bacterium
ACTGAACGATGCGCTCGTCGACCACCGGCACGCCGGCTGCCGCCAGCATTTTCTTTGCCTCAAACTCGTTGAGTTGGAGACCGGTTTCGACGTGCGGCGCATCGGCGGGCAAGGCTGGCGGCGCAAGCCGTTCTGCCCTGGCGTAGAAGGCATGGCCGAAATGGACCATCGCCGCCATCGCGTTGATGGCGCGGGCGGGATCCTCGTATACCAGATAACCCAGATCCTCCAATGGCTTCCGAGTCTCGTTACGCGTGAGGGCGGAGATGGTAATCAGCCGGTCAGGATAGGCCTTGGCAATGTTCTCGAATGCCGGATGCAGCCGTTCCATCATAACCGGATTCAGGCCGACCGCTGCCATGAAACAGATGGCATTGGGATAGCCGCCATCGCCCAACAGGCCCTCGAACATGGGTTGCATAACCGCGGTGTCGTTGACGAGCTGCGCGGTCACATCCAGCGGATTCCGGGTGCCAGCAAAGGGGACCATTTCTTTCAATCGTTTCTGGGTTGCTTCTGGCAGCGGTGGCAGTTCGAAGCCCTTCTCGTTCGCTGCATCCGCCATGATCACACCAACGCCGCCCGACACCGTAATGATGCCGAGTTCCTTCGACGTCGGAAATTTCTTGGAGGTGCAGGCATAGGCGACATCGAACATCTCATCGATCGTCTGGGCCCTGTGAACATCGTAGTCGCGCAAAACCGCATCAAACACCGCATCGGAACCGGTAAGGGAGGCGGTATGGGACTGCGCGGCGGCGCTTCCGATTTCCGAAGTGCCAACCTTCATCAGCACCACCGGTTTCTTGCGGTCGCGGGCGATCTCTAACGCCCGGATCAGCCGCTCCGCGTCATGGATTCCTTCCATATAGCCCATGACGACATCGGTGTTCGGATCCTGCGCCATAAAGGCCAGGCAGTCCGAAAACTCGACATCGCATTGATTGCCCATGGTTGCCCACAAGTTCAGACCATAGCCGCGTTCCCGCATGACCATGAAGCAATGCGCGCCGAACGCGCCGGACTGACTGGCGATGGAGATGCCCCCCGTGTCCGGGCCCTTGTCTATCAGGCCGCTGGTGAAGGTGGCGATCATGCCTGTGTTGGCGTTCATCGTGCCCATGCAATTCGGGCCGAGTATTCGCAGCCCGGCCTCTGCGGCCATGGCGGCGATGCGATCCTGTTCCCGTGCGCCCCCTTCGCTGATTTCTGCGAAGCCCGACGAGAGGATGATGGCAGATTTGACACCTCTGTCCACGCATGCCTGCACAGCATCAAGCACAGAGGGTTGCGGGACCACGATGATTGCCATTTCCACCGGTTCGTCGACGTCGCGAAGGGAGGGAACAGCCGGAATGCCTTGGATTTCGGGCGAGCGTGCATTGACCGGAATAATCCGGCCCTTGTAGCCCGCGATCTTCATATTGTTGATGGGGCGTCCGCCGATCTTCGTGGGATCGGATGACGCGCCGATAATCGCGACGGACTGCGGGTCGAACAGCGTGCGCAGGCTGCCAAGATCAATCAGGGACATGGGGCGCAGATCCTCGGTCACTGTATTGCGTTTGTTGACCGAGAGCCTACGCCGCCAAGTACGGCCTGCCTAGTGCTGACGCTGCGGCAGTCTGCGCCGGCCAGCTAGTACGATCTCGGCATCCCCAGCACATGTTCGCCGATATAGGCGAGGATCAGGTTGGAACTGATCGGGGCAGTGCGGTAGAGGCGCGCTTCGCGGAACTTGCGCTCCACGTCGTACTCTTCGGCATAGGCAAAGCCGCCGAAAGTCTGCATGCAGACATCGGCCGCCTTCCAACTCGCTTCGGCTGCCAGATACTTCGCCGTGTTGGCTTCGGCCCCGCAGGGCTGGCCTGCCTCGAACAGAGCGGATGCCTTGCGTACCATCAACTCCGCTGCCTCGGTAGCCGCCCAACATTCCGCAATTGGGAACTGAATGCCCTGGTTCTGGCCGATCGGACGTCCGAATACCTGCCGTTCTTTGGCATACTCGGAGGCCTTTCCGATGAACCACTTGGCGTCGCCAAGCGCGTCCGAGGCGACCAGAATACGCTCTGCATTCATTCCATCCAGGATATACCGGAAGCCTTTGCCTTCCTCGCCGATCAGGCTGTCGGCGGGGATCCGCATGTTATCGAAGAAGATTTCCGTTGTGTTGTGGTTCACCATGGTACGGATCGGCCGGATGGTCATGCCCTTGCCGAGCGCCTTGCGCATATCGACGAGGAAAACCGACAGGCCGTCGGTGCGCTTCGCCACTTGGTCCTTCGGCGTCGTGCGGGCCAACAGCAGCATCAGGTCAGAATGCTCGGCGCGACTCGTCCAAACCTTCTGGCCATTCACGACATATTCGTCGCCGTCGCGAACCGCCGTGGTGCGCAGTGAGAGAGTGTCGGTACCGCTGCTCGGTTCGGTTACGCCAAATGCCTGCAATCGCAGCTCACCGGTGGCGATCTTTGGCAGGTATTGCTTTTTCTGTGCTTCCGATCCATGGCGCAGCACGGTGCCCATGATGTACATCTGGGCGTGACAGGCGCCTGCGTTACAACCGGCCCCATTAATTTCTTCGAGGATCGCCGACCCGGCCGAGATCGGCAGCCCTGCCCCTCCGTATTCCTCCGGGATCAAGACCGCAAGAAAACCGCTCTCCGTCAAGGCATCGACAAATTCTGTTGGATAGGCGCGGTCGCGGTCCTTTTCCTGCCAGTAGGTTCCGGGAAATTGCTCGCAAAGTTTGCGCACCGCTTCGCGGATCTCCGGATAGGTTTCCCCGACGGGCATCATCGTCATGCCTTCGTTCAAACCGGCGGAATGCAAGGAATCCGGCATTTTTGTCTCCAAAAGTTTCCAAATTTGAATGCAGGGGTATGCAGAGCTCGGCGCAAAGGCAAGATTTTTTGCGGCTCCCGGCTTTTTCAGATTTGTCGGGTAAGGACCTGGTGTGCCCCTTCCTCGCTTTTTGCGAGGCGGCTTTCTAAGCACCATACCAAATCGCTCGCTATAACCATCGTTCACTTTACCCATGTGGGTAGGATTGACAGGATTTCGCCGAAATCATGCGAATTGACGGGATAGTAGCAACGCGGGCGACCTTTGGCAGCGCTGCATCCGATTGACAGGAAAAGGCGTTCAGCCGAAGGATGGCAAAAATGACCCAAGACATTCTGGACCGTTGAATCATGGCTGAAACGCCCGCCGCGCCTTTGGCCGGAAAGCTGGTGCTTGATTTTACGCGAGTGCTCGCAGGCCCTTGGGCCACACTGAATCTCGCCGACCTGGGCGCCGAGGTGGTGAAGATCGAACATCCGAAAACGGGTGACGATACCCGCCACTATGCTCCGAGTGCAGACCATGGGGGAGAGGCTGGCTATTTCCTCTTCGTCAATCGGAACAAGCGGTCGCTCGCCCTTGATATCGGGCGCCCGGAGGGGCAGGCGGTAATCAGGCGGCTCGCTGAGAGAGCTGATGTCCTAATTGAGAACTTTCGGCCCGATGTGATGGAACGTCAGGGTCTCGATTACAAGAGCTTGAAACAGATCAATCCTGGCTTGGTGTACTGCTCGATCAGCGGCTACGGGCATTCTTCGCCCTTAAAGCTGGTTGCCGGCTATGATCCCGTGGCGCAGGCGGAAAGCGGCATGATGTGGATGACCGGAGAGGCCGATGGCGATCCGCTCCGAACGGGCATTTCCTATGCCGATATTTTGACGGGAATGTTCGCAACCCAGGCCATCCTTGGCGCCTTGATCGCAAAGGACCGCGATGGCGAGGGTCAGTTCATCGATCTGGCGCTTCTGGACAGTGCCGTCGCTGCCACGGCGAACTATGCGCAAGTCGCGCTCCTGACGGGGGCGAGTCCCAAGCGCTACGGCAACGGCCACCCTTTTCTGGAGCCCTTCGGCCTTGCGGAAACCGCGGACGGCCAGATCTCGTTGGTCATCGGCAATGAGCGGCAATGGGAACGCTTTTGCAAGGAAGTGGTGAACAAGCCTGAATGGCTCACCGATCCGCGTTTCGCCACCAACGCGGTCCGTATGGAGAATCGGGCAATCCTCCGTCCGATGTTGAACGAATTGTTGCGCCAGGACACGCGGGAGAACTGGATTACCAAGTTCCGGGCAGCAGGTGTGCCAGCAGGCTCGATCCGCGATCTGACCGAGGCCTTATCCGCGCCTGAGGTCCGGGCTCGGGGGATGGTCGCGGCCGTCGACCACCCTAAGGCGGGTCGAATGGAGACACTGACCTCACCGATCCGCTATAGCGGGACGCCGGTGGCCAACCCAGTTCCTGCCCCGACGCTAGGCCAGCATTCGGCCAGCGTTCTGGCGGAGTACGGTTTTTCGGCAGACGAGATCGCCAGCTTGACGGTCGACGGTATCATTACGGGAGAAACCTAAATGAGTTCCCCTCTGAAAGGCATTCGCGTCGCGGATTTCAGCCGGGTGATTGCCGGACCCCTGGCCAGCATGCATCTCGCCGATTTGGGGGCAGATGTGGTGAAGATCGAGCACCCAGTCGGGGGAGACGACACGCGTGGATATACACCCCCCGATTACCATGGTCTCTCTGCCGCGTTCCTTTGCTTCAACCGCAACAAGCGCTCGATTGCCCTGGACTTGAGTATCCCTGAAGGGCGGGAAACCGCGCGCGCGTTGATCCATGCGGCCGACGTGGTGATCGAGAATTTTTCCACCGGCGTCATGGCAAAGTTCGGTCTGGACTATGAGAGCGTGAAGCGGCCTGACTTGATCTACTGCTCTACCTCCGCATACGGGCGCACCGGCCCGTTTCAAAAGCGTCTCGGTTACGATCCGGTCGTTCAGGCGGAAAGCGGGTTCATGTCGCTCACCGGCCATCCGCACCAGGAGCCCATGCGAACCGCCATTCCTATGGTGGACGTCTCAACGGGGCTGACCGGCGGCGTCGGGGTACTCGCGGCATTGTATCATCGCAAGCGCACCGGCGAGGGCCAATTCTTGGAGGTGCCGCTGTTCGATACCGGATTTGCTCAAACCGGCATGCATGCCACGGGCTATATGCTGGACGGTACCGTGCCCACGCGGCTGGGGAACGGCGATTACTACCTGCATCCTGTTGGCCGCTATGCCTGCGATGATGGTTATATCGCGGTGGCAGTTGATACCGATGCCCAGTTTGCGGCGTTGTGCGAAACGCTTGGCGTCGCGGCACGGCCGGAATGGCGTAGCAACGCGGGGCGTGTTGCAGATCGTGAGGGAGTGGATGCAATTCTGAGCGTCGCCCTGGCGCCTCTTTCCTCTCTGGAAGCATTGGTCTCGCTCCAAACGGCCGGCGTGCCATGCCATGAGGCTAGGGAAATTCCGGCCGCTTTCGCTGATCCGGCGGCCGCCCGTTGGCTTGATAATATTCCCCACCCTGACCTGGGCGAGGCTCCGAATATGCCAAGCCCGATGGTTTTGACCGGTACACCGTCCCGGGCACCGGAAGCGGCGCCCCTTCTTGGCAGGCAAACCGATATCGTGCTGGCGGAATGGCTGGGTTATACGGCTGAGCAGGTTGCCGGACTGCGGACCGCTGGTGCGATGGGTGCTGCAAAGGAGGCCGCGTAGATGGCTCCCATTCTTGATGGAATTGTGATTGCCGACTTTACCGTCGGCGTTGCTGGCCCGGCCGCTACACAGATGCTAGGCGATCTGGGCGCGGCAGTTGTCAAGGTGGAGCCGCCGGGCGGTGACCCGGTAAGATCGTGGCCGGGCCCGAGACTTGCAAATGGGGATTCGGCCGCTTTCCTTGCGTTGAACCGCAACAAGCAATCGCTCGTCTTGGATCTCACGATGGAGAAGGGTAGGCACGCCGCCTGCGTTTTGGCGGGGAGAGCAGACGTCGTCGTCACCGATTCGACTGCAGGAGAGATGGCCCAGCTTGGTCTGGACGCGACCTCGCTGCGGGCCAGCACATCCCGTTTGGTCTATGCGGCCATCGACCCCACCCTGCCCGATGGTTCAGCCGGGCGAGATGCGCTCCACCAGGCGGCAAGCGGATGGGGTTCGATCAATGGCCTACCCGAAGGACCGCCGGCCAAGGCAGGCCTGCCGATCATCGAGTTGACCGCCGCTAACAGCCTTGTGCAGTCCGTGTTAGCGGCCCTCTATGCGCGTGAGGACACCGGCGAGGGGCAGGAGGTCAGCGTTAGCCTGTTCCGGAACGCGCTCGCGATGACTTATTTCTATGGACTTGGCTACCGGATCAGCGGGCAGCCGCCCCGGCGCCACGGAAACAGCAGCCCGGCCGCCCAGCCTATCGGTGTGTTCCAGGCTAGCGACGGGCCGTTGCAAATGACCCTCGGCGGGGAACGGGTTTGGCGTAAGTTCGTGGAGAACATTGTCCGCCGTCCCGAGTGGCTGGATGAACCGCGCTACGCCACCAACTCGGCCCGGGTCGCCAATAAGACGGAGCTGATCGAGGAGATCGAACGGACCTTTGTCACCCAGCCGCGCGATCAATGGGTAGATGCGATGCGTGCGGCCGGTGTGCCTGGCGGGCCAATCCGGACGGTGGAAGAGGCGGTGGAGTCGGACGAGGTGCAACAACGTGGCCTTACTGGAACTGCGCCACATACAGCGGCAGGTGAAGTGCCGGTCGTCCATAACCCGATCCGGTTTGCGGCTACCCCGGTGCGGCTGCCACAAGGCGCTCCATTGCTGGGTGAGCACACGGCGTCTGTCGCCGCTGCCTTTGGGCTCAGCGTCGGATAGCATTCCAGAACTGCGCCCTTGAACCGCATAGAGTCGGAACCCGCGAAAACCTATGGGATACTCGCAACCGGGGCGATCGCGCCCCGTCGAAATTTTTAGGGGAGCCAGCAGATGGAAGACTTCGAACAGTCCGTCCGCCGCCATGAACGGTCTTGGAAGGGGTTTGTCGACCTCATGTTCTGGTCAGGGTTGGGCGTAGTTGTGCTTCTGGTTTTGATGGCGATTTTCCTGCTTTGAATTGGCAACGCTCTTCAGCGGTCTGACTGTTGCTCCGGCATCGGATTGCTGATCAGGGGTAGCGTTCCTGTCAGGTCGTTCCTACGTGCTGGGTGCCCCCAACGAAAGGAATGGCCTGATGGAAAATAATGTCTACAGCGTTAGCGAAATCGTTGGTTCTTCCGAAAATTCAATCTCGGAAGCTATTCAGACCGCCATTTCGAAAGCTTCGGAAAACATCCGGAATCTGGAGTGGTTTGAAGTCAGTTCGATCCGCGGGTGGGTCAAGGATGATAAGGTTGGCCACTATCAGGTGACCCTCAAACTTGGTTTCAAATACGACAAGTAGCCTGTCAAAACCC
>CAYYSC010000167.1:0-7318 GCA_964474065.1 uncultured Rhodospirillales bacterium
CGCCGTTCGGCTCGAACCGCAAATCCACGCGGCCCGCCAGTTCATACTCCAAGCTGGTCTCGATCATCATCCGACCGAATCCGCGCCTTGTCGGCCGTACGACGCGCGGGCCGCCACTTTCCCGCCACCGGATGCGCAGATAGTCAGCGTCCTTGTTCCAGGCGACCATCAGCCGGCCAGCAAAGGAGGATAGCGCTCCGTACTTCGCGGCGTTCGTCGCTAGTTCGTGGATCACCATGCTGATTGAAAGGGCCGCTTTGGGCTTCAACTCGATGCGTGGCCCCCGAATGTCGATCGCTGCCTGCGACGTCGAAAAATGGGTCAACTCTTGTTCAACCAGCGGGCGCAGTTCCGCCCCGTGCCAGCGACTTTCCGACAGCAGGCTCTGAGCGTAGGCCATTGCCCGGATGCGCCGTTCGAGGTTCTCGACGTACTCGTCCAGGGTGTCGCTGGAACTCCGGGAATGCCGCATCACCGCCTGGATGGTCGCCAGCGTGTTCTTGACCCGATGATCGAGCTCCGCGACCAGGAGCGCTTGATGCTGCCGCGCGGCCTCCCGCTCCCGCGCCAGCTGGTCGATCCGGCGCAGCACGATTTCCAGGATCGCGGTGCGCAAGGCGTTTGCTGCCGCCAACTCAAGATCCAGCCAGGGCCGGGAGCGGCCGCGCACAGTCTCGCGCCAGGCCGCAAAAGAGGCGCGCGGCATCAGCCGGCCTCCCTCTCCCTCCGTCACGACAGGCTTATTGGGATTACCCCCCCACGTGACGGTCTCCGTGATTTCACGGCGAAACCAGAAGATATAATCGTTAGGCGAGCGGGAAACGGACAGCGCCAGCATGCCTGCAATGCTGTTTCCAGCGGCGAACGCGTCCGGGAATTCCTCTGCCAGCCGATCGGTGGCGAAGACCCCCGGATTTTCCCGTTCGTTAAGGTTGTGCACCAGATTTGCGACCCGGGCCTGGCCTGGTGTCAGGCCGATCTCTGCAAAGTCACCGTCAACCCAGACGGCAACGCCGTCCGCCTGAATCAGGTCCAACAGATTGGGGCGCGAGCGGATTAGTCCGTCGGACAGATTTTCTTCACGGGCAAGCCGCGCCACCAGTTGCTGGTGAATGGACCGCTGCTGCAACCGGTACTCGTAGTTTTCAGCATGCAGCCGCGATTCGAGCTGAAGGGAGAAAACCTGACCGAACATCTCGCACGCGGCGCGAGTGTCGCACGCTAAAGCATGAGCGGTGCGGTGGTGGCAGGCGATTAGGCCCCAAAGCCGGTCCCGATGGACAATCGAGATCGACATGGACGCACCCACACCCATGTTTTTGAGATACTGGATATGGAGCGGCGAGACACTCCGGAAGCTTGCATGGCGCAGGTCGAGATCGCGGCCCGTCAATGGATTGACTGCCGGTGTCACCGGCGCCGGCGTGTAACCCACGTCGGGAATTATCCGGAGCCAGTTGACCCGGTAAAGCTCCCGCGCCTGTTTCGGGATATCGGACTCGGGGTAGTGCAGGTCCAGGAAGCTCTCCATATCGACGTGCCGGTCCTCGGCCACAACCTTACCGCTCCCGTCCTCTAAAAACCGGTAGATCATCACGCGGTCGAAGGCCGTAAGCGTCCTGATTTGCCTGACGCAGGTCTGGAGATACTCGGCCATCGTCCGGGTCGCCGCCGCTTCAGCCAACATGTGCTGCACCGTGAACAGCGTTCCGTGCATTCCGGTGCCAGACGATCGCAGCGCCGGCTCGAACTCCACGACCAAAACCGGTCCGCTAAAGTGAACGACACCATCGATGAGACCGGCAGGCGCTTTGATTTCGACTTCGTAGCTCTTGAGCGGCGCCGGGCGGACACGCGCGGCCCCGGCCGCGGAACGGATACGGCCGCCGGCCCGTTCCCCGATCAGATCGACCAACAGCATTCCCAGCGGATTATCATTCGCAATGCCCAGCACGCCGCAAACATCGCCGGCATACTGCGTGACTCTCATCTCTTCAGGGTCCAGCGCGAGCAGGCAACCACGTGGCTGGATCGAGCCAGGAATGTGAATTGGCTCACGATCGCAGTCGGTCAGAGTGGCTTCACCGAACCGCGGAATGTTGTCGCCCTGCATTGTCACCGCCATCGAACTCTTTTTGTCCGGCCTGCAAAATGTACTGAAAGGTGCGCCGGGTACCGGCCAGCGCTGCATCCAACTCAGATTTGGTTACGATGGCCTCATCCAGTTGGCTCACGAATTGGCGCCACCGGAGAGCCCCAGCCTTGCCGTCGCCGAACAAAAAGCATGCGCCGCGATCGGCCGACATGCCAAGCATTTGCGAGACCCGCCGGGAGAGAAGTCGGGCGCCGAGCCGCGATCCCTCCATGACGTACAAGGCCCCCATCGCCTGCGCGCGGCTCTCGATCCCGATTGCACCGGAAGCGGGCCCCCCATCGGCGCAACCGCCAAGGTCGCGGAGATCGCTGTCAAGACGAGCGATATCCCGCTCCAAGCCCTCAAGAAAGCAGTGGTTCAAAAATGGCCGGACTGCCGCAGCAACCGCAGCGTGACATTCCTTCATGCACCGCAAGTAGCCAAGATAGCGGTCCAAGCTTTCAAAACCGGCCCAGCCGAACAGGTCATCGACCTCGGCGTGCAGGTCAGCGCAGCCATCGCGCAGCACGACTCGCGCCATCCGCTTGTTTTCTGGTGAATGGCTGGGAGACAAAACAGCCGCTCCCCTCCTCTTTCGTTTATCGCCGCGCCGCCGCCAACGTGTCATCAGGGAGGTGGTGACCCCGGCAGGATTCGAACCTGCGACCTACAGATTAGGAATCTGCCGCTCTATCCTGCTGAGCTACGGGGCCGTAAGCTGCAATATATCGGGTCTCTCGCCCGAATGCCACCGATCCGCAATCCCCATGGAGAATGTTGAATGCCGCGCAAAGTCCCTTCCGCCTACGATCCGAATGCCAGGGACGGTCTGACCTTCGCCGATGCCGCCAACGCTTTCCGTGACGGCACGGACACGCCCCGTGCCTACCTGGAGCGCTGCCTGGAGCAGATCGGGGCGGTGGAATCCGAGGTGAAAGCGCTCACCGCCATCAACGAAGACGGCGCCCGAACAGCGGCGGATGCGAGCGCCGAACGCTGGAAGGCGGGCAGGCCGCTCTCCGCCATCGACGGGATGCCGATCGGAATCAAGGACCTGCTGGAGACCAAGGACATGCCGACAGAGATGGGCTGCGAGGCCTATCGCGGCAATTTCCCGAAGCGCGATAACGCCGCGGTCTGGGCCTTGCGGCAGGCGGGCGCGGTGGTTTTCAGCAAAACGGTCACGGCGGAACTGGGCGGCGCCTATCCAGGCCCGACCCGCAACCCGTTCGACCTGGAGCGGACGCCGGGCGGTTCCTCTTCCGGCTCGGCCGCCGCAGTAGCAGCCGACATGATGCCGGCCGCCGTCGGTTCGCAAGTTGGCGGCTCGATCATCCGTCCCGCCGCCTATTGCGGCAATGTTGCGCTCAAACCGACCCAGGGCGGAATCAACCGGGGCGAGCGCCAGGCCACCAGCATGAGCACCCACGGCATCCACGCCAACGGCCTGGAAGACATGTGGCGGACCTCCATCGAGATCGCCAAGCGGGCAGGCGGCGACCGTGGTGCCCTGGGCCTGATGGGCCCGGATGTCCCGCCGGCAGCGGCGAAGCCGGACCGGCTGGTTGTGATAGAGGGCGAAGGCTGGCCCACCCTGGACGAGCCGAGCAAGGAGGCGTTCGCCAAGGTGCTGGCCGGACTGGAAGCCGCGGGCGTGGAATTGGTGCGCCGCGACGACGACGCGATGGTGGAGGCGCTGGAACAGGCCATCGCCCAGGCAGGCGAAATTTGCTCCCGCATCACCGCCTGGGAAAACCGCTGGGCGCAGCGGAACCTGGTGGATACCAACCCGGAGGGTGTCAGCGAGCGGGCCAAGGCTACCCTGGCAATGGCCGAAGCGATGACGGTGGACGACTACCGCAACGCCATGCTTGCGCGCGCCGCGGCCCAGACAGTGTTCGCAGCGCTCGCCGGGCGCGCGGACGCCATGGTAATGCTGTCCTGCCCCGGCCCTGCTCCGGCCTTCTTCACGGACGTACCGGGCGAGCCCCTGAAGCCGCGCCCCACGGGTGACGCGGTCATGAACTATCCAAGCTCCATGCTGTTCGCGCCGGCCGTGACCATGCCGCTGATCTCGGTCGGCGGCATGCCGGTTGGCGTGCAGTTCATGGGCCAGCAGCACCAGGACGCACGGATGACCGCCTTGGCCGGTTGGGCGCTCGAAACGATCAAGCCCGTCAGCGTCTAGCCACGGCAGGAGTGAGCGGCGAGCGCTCAGGCGCTCGCCAATCGCTCCACCGCCGCGGCAAGCCGGTCGCGTTGCTCCACCAGGGCTTCCCGCTTTTCCCGGGTTTCATCGACCACGGCAGGATCGGCCTTGGCGAGGAAGCCCGGATTGGAAAGGCGCTTATCAATGGCGCCTATCTCGCCTTCGATCTTGGCAATCGCCTTTTGCAAGCGCTCCCGCTCGGCCGCGATGTCGATCACGTCCGCAAGCGGCAGGGCAAAGGTCGCCTCGCCGATGATCAGTTGGACCGCCTCCTTCGGCATCTCCCTAACCGGAGTCACCCCTTCGAGCCGCGCCAGCCGATTGATATAACCGGCGTGGCGCTCCAGCCGCGCGATGGTCTCCGGGTTTGCATCCTGAACCACGCAGGGGATCTGAGCTCCGGCCGGCACGTTCATTTCCGCCCGCACGGCGCGGATCTCGCTGATCAGGCGAACGACCCAGTCCATCTCCTCCTTGGCCTCGGGTGCCTGGAATCCCGCACCGTGACTTGGCCACGGAGCGGTAATCAGGGGACGGCCGGGGACAAAACCGAAATGGTCATTCAATTCCTCGGTGATGAAGGGCATGAACGGGTGCAGCGTTAGCAGGATCTGATCCAGCACCCAGGCTGCGGTCGCCCGGGTTTCCGCCGCCGCGGCTGCATCGTCGCCGTTGAGGATCGGCTTAATAAATTCCAGGTACCAGTCGCAGAACGTACCCCAAACGAACTGATACAGCCCGCCCGCTGCCTCGTTGAACTTATACGCTTCGATGTCTTGGGCCGTCTCCGCTGTTGCCCGGGCGGTCTCCCCCACGATCCAGCGGTTGACGGTCTGCTGCACCGCAGCGGGATCAAAATCGGCCGGGAGAGCGCAGCGGTTCATCTCACAGAAGCGGGCCGCATTCCAAAGCTTGGTGCCGAAGTTGCGGTAGCCTTCCACCCGCTGCGGCGACAGTTTGATGTCCCGTCCCTGCGCGGCCATGATGGCCAGGGTAAAGCGCAGCGCATCGGCGGAATAGCGCTCGATCAACTCCAAGGGATCGATGATGTTCCCCTTGGACTTCGACATTTTCTGGCCCTTCTCGTCCCGGACCAGGGCGTGAATGTAGACTGCGCGGAAGGGCACGTCGTCCATGAAGTGCAGGCCCATCATCATCATCCGGGCGACCCAGAAAAAGATGATGTCGAACCCGGTTACCAGCACGTCACCGGGATAGTAGCGCTTCAATTCCGGCGTCTCTTCCGGCCATCCCAGGGTCGAAAACGGCCAAAGACCAGACGAAAACCAAGTGTCGAGCACGTCGGGATCACGCTCCAGCGGCTTTTCCTCACCATAGTGAGTCTTTGCAAGCGTCTTCGCCTGATCCTCGTCGTGCGCGACGAAGATTTCACCGTCCGGACCGTACCAGGCCGGAATCTGGTGGCCCCACCAGAGCTGGCGCGAAATGCACCAGGGCTGGATGTTGCGCATCCACTCGAAATAGGTCTTGGACCAGTTTTCCGGCACGAACTTGGTCTTGCCAGTCTCGACGGCCTCGATGGCGGGCTTCGCCAGCGTCTCGGCGTCCACATACCATTGCTCGGTCAGGTAGGGCTCGATCGGCACGCCGCCGCGATCGCCATACGGCACCATATGCGTGTGCGGCTCGATCTTTTCCAGCAGGCCGAGTTCCTCGATGGCCGCGACAACCTTCTTGCGCGCCTCGAACCGGTCGAGCCCCTGGTATTCCGTCGGCGCGTTTTCGTTGATGCGGCCCTTGCGGTCCAGGACGTTGATCATCTCCAGATCGTGCCGCCGCCCGACCTCGAAGTCATTGAAGTCGTGAGCCGGGGTGATCTTCACCGCGCCGGAGCCGGTTTCGGGATCGGCATAGTCGTCCGCCACAATCAGAATCTTGCGGCCGACGATGGGCAGCATGCAATGCTTGCCGATCAGGTCCCGGTAGCGGTCGTCCTCCGGATGCACGGCGACCGCGGTGTCGCCCAGCATGGTCTCCGGACGGGTCGTGGCAACGGTGAGGAAACGGTCGGGCTGGTCCTCTACCGGGTACTTGAAGTACCAGAGATGACCCTTGATCTCTTTCTGCTCGACCTCGAGATCGCTGATCGCGGTCTCCAGGGCAGGGTCCCAGTTCACCAGCCGCTGGTCCTTGTAGATCAGCCCCTGCCGGTAGAGATCGACGAAGACCCTGACGACGGCTTTCGAGACGCCTTCGTCCAGCGTGAACCTGTCGCGCGGCCAGTCAGCGGAGGCTCCGAGACGGCGGAGTTGCTGCGAGATGGCGCCGCCGCTTTCTGCCTTCCAATCCCAGACGCGCTGAATGAATGCATCGCGCCCGAGATCGTGGCGGGACTTGCCTTCCTCGGTCAGTTGGCGCTCCACGACCATCTGCGTGGCGATGCCCGCATGATCCTGTCCCGGCTGCCAGAGCACATCCCGTCCGGCCATGCGGTGATAGCGGATCAGGATATCCTGCAGCGTAAACGTCAGCGCATGGCCCATGTGCAGGCTGCCGGTAACGTTCGGCGGTGGCATGATGATGGTATACGGCTCTTTGGCCGAGCACGGATCGCAGGCGAACGCACCGGACGCCTCCCATTTCTCGTAATGGCGGGCTTCCACCTCGCCTGGAGAGAAGGTCTTGTGGAGCGGCTGTTGCGTGGCGGGGGCGGCTGTATCCGGCATGATGGTCTCTTGAAGGCTGCCCCGGAAACCAAAAGGTGCGGGGAGGATGAAACGGCTGTAAGCCCGGAACCTAAGGCCCCAGGCGCATAAAGCAACGAAAGGCCTTAAAGATCAGGATTGGTTTTTGGGTACCGATACGTTGCGGGCGACGTGTTCTTTCACGACGCGCTCCAGATTCTGGTCAAGCCACTCCTGTACCATCGGCCGCAGCATCTCCTGAACGAGTTCGTCAAGAGAGCGGTTCGATACCGTCATGCCGCTTGCACTCTCGCCTTCCCCGTCCTCGCG
>CAYYSC010000168.1:0-7236 GCA_964474065.1 uncultured Rhodospirillales bacterium
CTGCCGCTTCCTCAGCCAGGCCACCCCAGTCCAAGACAGCGCAAACACGGTCGCGAGGCTTGAACCGGGTCACAGCGTTGCCCACGTCTGTCACGACGCCGGCGATCTCGGTCCCCGGCGCAAAAGGGCGCGGCGGTTTCCGCTGGTACTTTCCCTGGACGACCAGGCTGGTGGCGAAACTGACGCCAGCGGCCTCGATTTTGATTCGGACCTGCCGTTCGGAAATCGCGGGTTCGGGCACTTCCGACAAGGACAGGTTTTCGAAGGCAGTCCAGTCTTCCACCCATACGGCGCGCATCGGCCATTTCCTCCGTCTGAAAGTCTATGCTAGGGATTTCTCAATAAAGCGCGCCGAGCGTATCGATAGAATGCCCCGGATGGGAGGCAAAATCGGCCCGGACATCAGTCCGACGCCGGTGCCGGCTTGGCGGATCAAGGGCTTTGCGGATGAAGTTTAGGAGCGATAGCGGCGGCATGATCGGGCGTTGGATGGCACTGCTTCTCGTGAGCTTGCTGTTGCCGTTGACAGCGGCAACCGCAAACGAGCCGGAGCAGATCGGAACTTTTCAAGATTGGCGGGCTTTCAAATTCGAGGATGCAGGCGGCAAGATTTGCTATGTCGTGAGCGTTCCGAAGAAAGAGGAAGGCGACTACAGCCGCCGTGGCGATGTGTTCTTCCTCGTGACACACCGCCCAGCCGGCAACGTGTTCGGCGAGGTCAGTATTATCACTGGCTACACCTATAAGAGCGGCAGCGAACCGGTGGCGACGATCGGTAATAGCAATTTCCGCTTCTATACGGAGGGAGACGCCGCCTGGGCCTTTCGCGATGACGAAGACCCCCTGCTGCAGGCCATGAAGAAGGGAATCACCATGGTGGTGAAGGGCACCTCCAGCCGTGGCACCGTCACCACCGATACGTACTCGCTGCGCGGCGTGACAGCCGCCCTGCGGAAGATAGACCAGGAATGCAAACGGTAGCAGAAGCAATCCACCCGGATGCCCGGGCGACCAAGCAGAATCTGATCGGCCTGGACCGCGAGGAACTGGCGGCCGCGCTGGCCGTTGCCGGCGTGACCGGTTTCCGGGTGAAGCAGATCTGGCAGTGGATCTACCACCGCGGCGCGACCGACTTCGATCAAATGACCAACCTGTCCAAGGCCGTACGTCAGCAATTGGCAGACCGGTTCGTACTGGAGCGGCCCCTGGTCTCCACTCACCAGCGCTCCACTGACGGCACGCAGAAATGGCTGCTGCGTTTCCCGGATGGCAAGGAAGTGGAAAGCGTTCACATTCCAGAGACCGACCGGGGCACGCTATGCGTCTCCAGCCAAGTCGGCTGCACGCTTACCTGCAAGTTCTGCCACACTGGCACCCAGCGCTGGGTGCGGAACCTGGAGGCGCCGGAGATCGTTGGCCAGGTGATGCTGGCGCGCGACGCTTTCGAGGAATGGCCGGCGCCGGAGCATGACCGGGCGCTGACCAACATCGTGCTGATGGGCATGGGGGAGCCCCTGTACAACTACGACAACGTGGCCAAGGCCATGCGCATCGTCATGGATGGTGAAGGACTCGCGATCTCCAAGCGCCGCATCACGCTTTCGACTGCGGGTGTGGTGCCGATGATCGGCCGGGTGGGGGCGGAACTGGGGCTGAACCTGGCGATTTCCCTGCACGCGGTGCGCGACGAATTGCGCGACGAATTGGTGCCGCTGAACAAGAAGTATCCGCTCGCCGAACTGATGCAGGCGTGCCGGGACTATCCGGGGCTTTCCAACGCCCGGCGGATTACCTTTGAATACGTGATGCTGAAGGGCGTGAACGACAGCCTCGCCGACGCCAGGGACATGGTGGAGTTGCTGAAGGGGGTTCCGTCGAAGATCAACCTGATTCCCTTCAATCCATGGCCGGGCAGCGCATACGAGTGCTCGTCGAACAATGCCATTCGCCGTTTCGCCGATTATTTGAGCGAGGCCGGTTTGAGTGCGCCCGTTAGGCATCCACGTGGGCAGGACATCCTGGCAGCCTGCGGGCAATTGAAAAGCGCGAGCGAAAAACTTCGCGCTTCGGAGCGGTTTAAGGGTGTAGCGGGTGTAGCGGCGGAAGCCGGCTGACAGGGGGCTAGGTAGTCGGTGAGGTGCTAGCGGTCGGCACTGTATTGTGCTCCAAGACCGGAGCCACCGGATGCAAAATGATATTGACTTCGGGATCGTACTTGTTCGTCGCACCCGAAGCGGCGTCAATTGCGATACCGACGAATCCGCCAAGGATCAGATTTCCCACGCTGGCCCCTGCGAAATCGCTTTCGTTACGCTGGGAACCTTGAACGTAACCGTCCTTCTTGCAGATCACATTGATGTTCTGCTTGGTTTTTTTGACTGTCACCATGCCGGGTGTGTTCGGGACGACGCCGATTACCACGTCTTCGCGTATCAACTCGCATGACGCGCCCGGCGGTTGCGTGTTGATCGAGATCTCTTGGCTTGTCCCCTCAATAATGGATGCGCAAGCGCCCAGACTTGACGTAGATACGATCACAGCCAGAATCCTGTACAGACGATTCATTCCAAGCTTCCCGAATTGCATCAGCCTTATGAAAGGCAATTATAAGATGCATTCGGAGGCTGGCAACATGTTCTGTTCCCATGCGGTCTGCGGCTTTGGCATGGGCATCCGGCACCGATCCGGCGGTTACCGTCTCATGAAGGCGGGGCCGATCTCGCGGGGTTGGTAAGATCCCGTTAAACATTCTTGCTTACCTTGCGTTTGCAGCAGCACCTTCCTTCAGCTAGCGCAAGGCAGCGGGATGAAGAAAACCTTTTTAATCCCGGTTCTGGCGGTACTAGCGGGATGTGCCGGCCGTACGCCGGAACCTGTGGATGTCGTGCAGGTCCACGACAATGAACTCTCATGTGAACAGATCCGGAGCGAGATCTTGTTCAACGCGGAGAAAATTACAGGGCTGGAGCAGGAGCAGACCCGGAAAATCGTTCAGAATGTCAGCGCCGGCCTGGCCGGCGTTGTCTTCTTTCCTCTCCTCTTTGCCATGGACTTTCAGGATGCCGCGGGCAAAGAGGAGCAGGCGCTGGCCGCGCGCAACAAGTATCTTGCCCGGGCCTATGCGCGACGGTGTTCGGTCATGCGGCCGACGGGCGGTTATGCGTATCGCCAGTGACGGTTCCTCAGGATCGCGCCGGCCTGGCCAACAACAGCGAAAGCCGGAATGGCAGCAACATCGCTAGCGCCAGGGCAATCTTTACCCCGAAGTCCCCGATTCCCAGCGTGATCCACGGGACGCTTGTGCCATAGAAGGCAAGACTGAAAAACAAGGCTGTATCGACTGCGGAGCCGAGCACGGACGAGATCAAGGGCGCCTGCCACCAAGCGGCCCGCCGCAGCCGATCGAACACGCTGACGTCCAGCAACTGGGCCACCAGAAACGCGCTGCCGGAGGCTAGGGCGATGCGCGGCGTCGCCAGCCATATGGATAGCAACACCGCCACCGCAAAACCCACATACACGACTCGCCGCGCGGCCGCTGCCCCATGCATCCGGTTGGTTATGTCGGTAACCAGGAAGCAGACAGGGTAGGTCAGTGCACCCCAAGTCAGCCAATCATTGATTGGGTACTGCACGAGTACGTTGGAGGCGACAATCAAAATGACCATCGCCGCAACCGCGGTTAGAATGGAGCGGGTTAGCGGCAAGGTATCCAAGATCCCTCGATTTCAGTAGGCTTCTTCGGTAGGCTTCAGTGGATGTCTTTTGGGCCGAGCATCGCATCGCGCAGCTTTTCAAAGCTGAAGTCGGAGCTCTTGGCGATATCGAGGACCACTTTTTCCTTCGCAGCAATGCGCTCTGCCGCTGCCGGCACCTCCCGCGCGACTTCCAGCGGGATGACCACCGCGCCATGACGGTCCGCATGGATCAGATCGCCGTGATTCACAATCATGCCGGAAATCATCACCTGGCAGCCGAAATCGACGGCGTGCACATGGGCGTGGCTTGGCTTGATCGAGCCGGCGAGGGCCTGGAAGCCGGCGGCCCAGTCCGGAATATCCCGAATGCAGCCGTCCGTGACCACGCCCAGGCAGCCTAGCGCTTTGTGGACGTTCGACTGCACTTCTCCCCAGAAAGCCCCGTGGCCGACCCGCGGGCCATCCAGGTCCTGTATTATGCTGATCTTTGGTTCGTCGCCCTCGTTCACGTAGGCGTAGTAGGCGACGCGCTTTTCGGTCGCTTCCTCCCCCTTGGCGGCGCCGGGAAAGACGCTCCGGCAGGTGGCGGTGCGGGCATAGCCGACAATCGGCGGCAGGTCAGGAAATGGGCAGACGAGAGGCTCGGTCGTAAAGCCGCTGTTGCGGAATCGGGAATCGATTTCCTCCAGCGCATTACACACAGTCGGCGTGTCGAGCGCGCGCAGGGCGGCGAGTTCTTCTTGGGAGAGAGGGGTGTGCATGGCGTCGCCTTCCGCAGGTCATTTCATGCCGCCAGAGGCCATGCGTTGGCGCCCGGTGTCAAGCCGGCGCTGAGGATGGAGACCCGGCTTGCATGGCAAGCTTGCACGGGCATTTAATTGGAGCGTTTAATAACCAGATGATGAACTGGGTCAAGAACTTTGCTGAAGGGTAGTCCCAATGGTTGAAAATCTTGTCGCCAGCCTCGCTGAGCGCCTCCGCATCGATAAGCCACTGGCACGTCAAAGCCTTGCCATGATGATGGAAACGCTGCACGAGCACGACGACGGCGAATTGGCCGGTGAACTGGACACCCAATTCCCAAGCCTCGGCAATCTCGAGGGGCCCAACAGTGGCGGGGGCGTGAGCGGTCTCGCAGGAGAGGCGGCCGGCCTGATGAGCGGTACGCCCGATTCGGGGCTGCACGGCTTGAAGGTGCTGCTGGGCGAGAACCGGCTACCCGAATTCGCCAAGGCGGTCTCCGGCGTGGTCGAGGAACATGGCAGCGCGGACTTGGGGAACCGCACGTTGAGCGCCTTGCAGAGGATCATCGGTTAGTTCTGCACGTAACTAACGCTATCCACACAGGCCGCGCGGTCCGGGCCGCTCAACGGCGGATCGCCTTTCGGTTAGAGTATGGGCCATGACAGTTTCAACGCCCACGTCTTTCCGGACGGCGTCCTCATTCGGCGCCCCGTCACGAGAACCCCCGGCCAATCTCGATGCCGAGATGGCACTGCTTGGCGCGATCCTTGTATCGAACAATGCCTTCGACAAGGTGGCCGATTTCCTGCTGCCGGAGCACTTTGCGGACCCTGCGCATCAGAAGATCTTTGCCGCCGCGAAGCGCGTGATCGAGGCGGGGGGCACTGCCGATGCCCGCACGCTGCGCCATGTGCTGGCTCAGGAAGAGAGCCTGGAGGAGTTGGGCGGCGTCCAATATCTGGGCGAATTGACGGTGAATGCGCTCACCATCATCGACCCGCTTCATTATGGCCGCCTGATCCATGATCTCTGTCTGCGCCGGAACCTGATCGGAATCGGGGAAGACGTGGTGAACGATGCCTTCCGGCCCGACAACGAACTCAGCGCGGCGGAGCAGATCGAGGCGGCGGAACAACAGCTGTTCAATCTTGCTGCGACCGGGGACGGGCGGAGTGATTTCCGTGCCTTCAGCCACACGCTGAAGGAAACCCTGAAAATGGTAGAGGCGGCCTACCAGCGGGAAGGGCGGCTGACCGGCATAACCACCGGCTTCACCGATCTGGACCGGTTGCTCGGCGGGTTGCAAAAGTCCGATCTGCTGATCCTCGCCGCGCGCCCGGCGATGGGCAAGACAGCGCTCGCCACCAACATCGCCTTCAACGCAGCAAGGTCCTCCAGTTCGGAGCGGGACGAGAACGGCAACTTGGTGCAAAGGGAAAGCCACAATGTTGCCATTTTCTCGCTCGAAATGTCGGCGGAGCAATTGGCCCTGCGTATTCTCGGCGAGCAGGCGGAAGTGCCGTCCGATCAAATCCGGCGAGGCGTCATCGATCAGGACCAGTTCCAGCGCGTGTTCGCAATCAGCCAGGCCCTGAACAACCTTTCCCTGTTTATCGACGACACGCCCGCGATTTCCGTGGCAAACCTGCGCACGCGGGCGCGGCGGCTGATGCGGACCCATGGGAACCTGGACCTGATCGTCGTCGATTATCTGCAGTTGATGCAGGGTTCGGCGGGCAGCCGCTCCGAGGGTCGGGTGCAGGAGATCAGTGAAATCACTCGCGGGCTGAAAACGGTGGCAAAGGAATTGAACGTGCCGGTCATCGCGCTCTCCCAGCTGTCCCGACAGGTGGAACAGCGCGAGGACAAGCGGCCACAACTCGCCGACCTGCGGGAATCCGGCTCGATCGAGCAAGATGCCGATGTCGTGATGTTCATCTATCGTGAGGAATATTACCTGGGGCGCAAGGAGCCGGACCCGGGAACCGAAGCGCATGCGAAATGGCAGCAGGACATGGACCGCGTTCATAATGTCTCCGAAGTGATCATCGCAAAGCAGCGGCACGGTCCGACCGACCGGGTGAAGCTGTTCTTCGATGGGGCCTTTACCCGCTTCCGGGACTTCATCTCGGACGGGAATGAAGACGACGGCATGTATTGAGGGTCCCGCTTTGGGCATTCCCCGCCTGACCATCGACCTGGATGCCATCGCTGCCAACTGGCGGTTGCTCACAGAACTGGCCGCTCCCGCCGAGGTAACGGCAGTGGTGAAGGCGGACGCCTACGGCTTGGGTGTACAACCGGTCGCCCGGCGGTTGGCGGAAGCGGGCTGCGGGAAGTTTTTCGTTGCGACCCTGGACGAGGGCATCGAGCTTCGCCGCTTCCTGCCGGACGCGGTCATCGCGGTCCTGAGCGCGCCGGTCAGGCACCAGGCGCGGGATTTCGTGGCGCACGGACTTTATCCAGTGCTCAACCAGCCGGGCGACCTCGATGCGTGGCGGGCGGAGGGCCGAGGGCTCCCGGCGTGGCTCCATATCGACACGGGCATGCACCGGCTCGGCTTTTCGCAATCGGAATGGCAGAAGCTGTTGGCCTCTGCACCTGTCTGGGAACGGCTGGGCGTGATCGGTTTGATCAGCCACTACGCCTGCGCGGACGACCCGGAGCATCCGTTGAACGTGCAGCAGCGCGACGCCGCCCATGCAGCCGCAAGAGATGCCGGCCTGCCGCTCAGCCTCGGCAATTCCAGCGCGATTTTTTTGGGGCCGGCGTACCGTGGCGACTTGGTGCGGCC
>CAYYSC010000169.1:0-7142 GCA_964474065.1 uncultured Rhodospirillales bacterium
CGCTGTGCTGACATCCAGCGGCGCAAGCGGACGCAACCCGCCGGATGCTCCGGCCGTCGCCGAAGCCGATGCGTTAATTGCGGCGCCGGAGTTATTGGTGATGCTGATGAACGCCGGGTTCGTGCCGTCGTTCGCGGTTGCATCCACGCTCACGCCGGAGACGCCGAGCGAATCCAGGGCCGACTTGAGACCGAACGCGACGTCGTCGTCCGTGTCGCCCGTCTGGACGACATACTGCGCCTGCTTGCCCTCGACCGCGACGCTGAACACGTTGCCGGCGGTCACGCCCGCATCAAAATTGATGTTGGCGGTGGCCGTGTCCGCAATCGTCTCCGACACCGTATCAGATGCCGTGGTGTACGTGGTCGATGAGAGGGCGCTGGCGACGGCAGCGCCCGCCGTGCTCTCGAGCGAGATATGAGAGACCGCAATGCTGGAGGGCGCGACATTGCCGGCACCGTCGCGGTTAAGGGAGGCCAGCACGGAGAAGGTTCCGGTGCCCTTTACCAGATTAATACCGTTAAACTGAGCAGAATCGGTGATTTCGCCAATCGTGCTCTTCAACGCGTCGATCTGCGTCTGAATCGTGTTCCGGTCGACGTCGCCCGCCTGCGCCTGGGAGATCAGACCCTTCATATCGGTCAGCAGACCGGTAATCGATTCGGCAGCGGTGCGGGCCACAGCCACGGTCGAGGCGCCGGTCGCCAGCGTGTCGTTGATCGTCCGCAAACCGGTCACGTCCGCGCGCATCACGGAGCTGACCGCGAAAACCGCGGCATTGTCTTTCGCCGTGGCAACGCGCTTGCCGGTGGAAATCTGATCCTGAACTTGGCTCAGCCCTTTGTTGACGCCGTTGAGCGTCTGCAGGGCAACCATCGCACCGGTATTCGTCAGAATGCTGGTCATGTTCTTGCAGTCCTTTCGAGACAAATGGCGCATTTGCTTCCCAAGCAGCGCCACTGGCCAATTTTTAGCCACACCCGCCTTCTGGCGAACTATTGCCCTTCCGCTTAAATTCTTGATCCGTGGGCAACATGATGTTTATCGGCAGAATATTGAGAGAGCGTGAATAGAGCTGATTTAGCTAACCGCGTTTCGGGTTGATCATTTGCTTACCGTAATCGCCGCAAATGGATTTTTCCCCTTTTGGATTGAGAACCCCCGACCCGTAGATGAGCGCTAGCGCTTGACGGCGGCCTCGCGAAATCGGCGCGATCATCTCTTGAATGGCATGCGCCTGATCGAAGATCCGGGCCGCCTCCTCCCTCGAAAGCTGGCCGCCACGTGCCAGCGCGGCGATCTCCTCTTCCAGCGCCAGGCGCGCGTTCGCCAATCCGGTTGCGTTCCGGGTGCCGAGCGCTGATCGCAGGTCGGCCAGACCCTTTGCCACGCCCTCAACTGCGCTCATGGCCCCTCCCATTCCGCCAGGGATGCAATGACCGCTTCGGCAATGCCCAACGGGGCGGAGGCAGCAATGTCCTTCGCAACCAAGCGCAACCGGACATCGGCGAAAGCCGCTTCCCCTGCCCCGCCACCATGGGCTTGCCGCGGCGCAAAAGCACCGGCCGCGCTCAACATCGCAGCGACGAAACTGGCTTCTACCGCCTCGGCAGCGCGCGCAATGTTCGCTGCCTGCGGCGTTCCGGCAACATCGGTGGAAGCAGGCTTTTGCCCCGAGGATAAGGCGGGAATTCCCGGGACGGATGGGTTGGCAAGCATGGGCTATCTCCTTCGATACCTCCATTTGAACAGAAGGCCCATTACCGTTGCCTTTACGATGTTGGGCTAAAAGACCTGCATGACCGATGCCGTTGCTTCGCCGCTGCCACCGATAGCCTCCGCTGCGTCGCCCAGAGGCCAAGCGCTGGAAGGGCCCTTGCCAGACGTCCGCGCGGCGGGCGCGGCGGCTCAGCCATTCGCGCGGTTGTTCCAAGGGGAAGAAGGACCGGCAGACACAACAGAGCAGGGTCCGCCAGCAACCGGGGTCAGAGGGGCTGCTGATGACCGCGCGGCGCAGACCCCGATCCGGCCGGTGGGGCAACCCCGGCATCACGTCGGTTCTGTTTTGATGGACAGTCTCGGGAAGCTGGCTTCCGAGGTCCAACAGGCTACGTCCTTTACGCCAAACGGTGCGGAAGCGGGCATGGAAGCTGTGGCCCCTGCAGAGGGCGGGAAAGTGCCGGTGGCGCCCGTCCCTTCCCGGCCAGCGCAGGCAGGGCCGGTGTCGCCACCGAACCAACCCGCCGACCGGAGCCCCGACATCGGTTTTCCGATGCCGAGGCTCGCCTCACCTCATAATGACCCAGCCGAACCTTTTGCCGAGCCACTCGGAGATCCAGCCATGGGGGAGACCGGCGTGGTCTCCCGCGCTCCACCAGGATCAAACAAGACCGGTTTTCCGGCAGGTACACCCGGAGCAGGCGACCTGGCAGGCGCTCCCATGCAAAAGGTTGAAGAGGATCCGGCGCTCTTCCGGACCCCGCCCGTCCAGGCTGTTGCAGAGGCGCACTCGAATACGCCGCCCGAAAACACAGTCACGCCGAACATCCCGCAATCGTTGGTGACCCCTTCCCCGGCCGCACCGGAGACGCCTGTCGTCTTCACGCAATCGAAAGGTCATCCCGAAACGGCGGGAGCAGTCTTCGCGGAGGGCGGCGCAGAAGCAGCGTCCCGCCTTCAGCCTGTCAAAGGCGGTGTCCGGGCAACCCCGACGGGAGACAAGTCTTCCGGGGGGCCGCAAATGCTGGCCGCCCCGCCCGCTAACCAGGCAAGCTCTCCACCGCTCCCTCCCGGTGCGGCGGCGATCGAAGGCGATCTGGCGGCGCTGACGGCGGAGCCTCCAAACCTAGCTGGTCCGAGCGTGGCTTCAAGCACTACCGGTGCAATACCGGCTCCACGGCCAGAAGCTTCCGCGAATCCCCAGGCCATAACCGCCCCGCCGCCGCCCCCAAGCCAAGCCATCCAGCGCAGCGCGCCGGACATCTACACGCTCAATCTGGAACTCGATGGCTTGACGGGAGAGGGTGCCCGCTTGGTACTCGACCTCAGTGGCGAGACGGCCCGAGCCATCCTCCGCGGGCCCGCCGAGGCCCTGGACGTATTGCGCCGCTACGAGCAGATCCTCCGATCCACGCTGGAGACGGTCATCCACGACGAGGTCCAGGTCGAAATCGGCGACCGCGAGGCGCGGCCTGATGGCCAGCAGCACCACGCGACAGCCAATGCGTTCCTAGCCAGCACCAAACCGCTCGGCACGCCCGACACCCATGACACCGTCGGAGCCGTTTCGGCCAGCGTGCCCAATCTGATTGATTTAAGAGTATAGGGAGGTCCCCCGGTCATGACACCGCTCACAATGCCCACGCCCGAAGCCGCATTGACTGGAATGGATACGTTTTTACGGCTCTTGACCGCCCAGTTGCGCAACCAGGACCCCCTCTCGCCAATGGAAGGAACCGCATTTGCCCAGCAACTCGCAACTTTCTCCAATGTCGAGCAGCAGATTAAAACCGGCCAACGGCTGGAGGAGATCGCGGAAAGCCTGTCGCACACGCGTTTCACGGATGCGGCGGGTCTGGTCGGGCAGGAGGTCAGCGTCGCCGTCACCAGTGCCCGATTCGACGGCATTACGCCCATGGATATGCAGGCGGAGCTGCCCAAGGAGATCAAAGCCGGCGTCGTCGTCGTGCGCAGTTCAGACGGCTCAGCGATCGCTCGCATTCCAGTGGCGTCTGACGGGGCCATTCATTGGGACGGAAAGCTTGCGGACGGTACAATCGCACCAGTCGCCACCTATTCGGTGGAAGCCCGGGCCCTGCTCGAAGACGGCAGGCTCGGTGCGGCCGGAGAAGTCCGGATGGATCGGCGGATCGGATCGGTGGAGCTGTCCGCCAATGGCTCCCAGTTCCTGGGCGAGGACGGACTCGTCATTGACCTTCGCCAGGTGCGGCAGATCAAATAGCGCGGCCGCAGGGTCGCGTCACATCTCCTGAACGAAGATATCGGTAACCAGCACCTCGCGGACCTTGCCGGGTATCACCTGGTCAGCCGCCCTGCGTAAGGATTTGCCGATCGCATCCAGCGACTTCGTGTCGGTGGCCGTAAAGCCGCCGCTATGTGCGATGGTGACCATGCTGGCGAGCAAACCGGCCCGCAGCCGCGGTTCCATCGCCAAGACGTCGCCTTCCGCCCCGGAGACCACCGCGAGCGTCACCTCGACGGCTACAATGCGATGGACGGCCTCGTCCTGCCAAATCGGCACGGTGATCTGGCGCGGCAGGCGGACATATTGCAGGTCGACGTCGGCTGCCGCTAGCGGTTTGGCCTCGGTTGCGGGCAGCGGCTGAAAGCTCAAGGCCGCATAGACTCCAATGCCCGCGCCACCCAGTAGCCCAACCAGCAGCAAAAGCATCAGACGGATCATGAAGGTATGCTCCCGGGCCGCTCAGAATGGCAGGATCATGTCGAGCACCTGCTGGCCGTAACGAGGTTGCTGGACATCGGAAATTTGGCCCCTGCCTCCGTAGGCGACGCGGGCTTCGGCTATCCGGTCATAGGCGACCGTGTTTTTCCGGGTGATATCCTCCGGCCGGACGATACCACTGATCTGCAGGTCGCGGAGTTCGAAGTTCACGCGGATTTCCTGACTGCCTTGGATGACCAGATTACCGTTAGGCAATACGTGCCGCACCAGCGCCGCGATCCTCAAGGTGATCTCTTCGTTCCGGCGCACCGAGCCTTCCCCGTCCGCGTTCGAATTCGCACCCAGGTCGACGGCCGGATTGATGCCCGCGCTTCCGTCCGGCAGGACACGGGACGCAATTTGCTCGACTCCGAAAAAGGCTGGCACATCGAGGCTTTCGCCGGCATCGCGGGAGCGCGAGGTCCGGTTCTGAATCTCCGCCTCGTCATCGATTTCGATGACCACCGTGACGATGTCTCCGGGAAAGCGGGCGCGATTGTCGGTAAACAGGAGCGTGCTGCGCGTATCCCACAACGAAGCCTGCCGACGGCCGCCGTCCGCCATGGCGCCTTCCGGGGGATCCAAGCGGCGGTCGGAACCGTCCAAACGGGCGCGCCGGGCGACGGGAGCTGCCGGTACCCGTTCCGGATTGGCCGAGGGAGCGGCTACCTCCGGTTCGCCCGGCGGCGTCATGGTCGGGGGCCGCCCGAAATGATCCAGCCGGCCGCAGCCCGACAGCAGTGCCCCCACCGACAACACGGCAAGGCGGAAAACCACGGGCTTCATGGCGACGCCGATACCTGACTGGGCCCGGTGACGACCGCGCGGATCACTTGGCGGGAATCGGTGTTCATCACCTTGATCCGATCGCCCTCCGCTCCTTCTTCCAAAGCCCGGCCTTCGTCACGCAGTTCGAGCGTACCGGCACGGTAGAAAATCTCCACGACCGTATTGCGTTGCACGAGCCGCGGCGGGCCGGCATCGCGGCGGGTAATCGGACGGCCGGGCCAAATCGTGCGCTTGGCTTCCAATCCGACAAAACGGTCGGCATCCTGGCCCTCAAGCATATTCGCTTCGATCTCGGTACCGGCCGGGATACGGGTACGGGCCAGGGTTTCCGCCGCCGCAGTAGCGGCCCCAGCATTCCAAGCGAGCACGCCGGCGCCCAGCAAACCCATCCACCGCCGCATCCCTAACGCACCTGGCCGGTGGCGGCGAGCATCTGATCCGCGGCGGTCATGACCTTGGCGTTCATTTCATAGCCGCGCTGCGCCTCGATCAACTCGGTGAGCTCAGAAACCACATCCACGCCCGATTGTTCGAGCCAGCCTTGGCGAAGCAGGCCGCGCCCTTCCCGGCCAGGGTCACCGATCAATGGATCGCCAGACGCCTCCGTTGGCGCAAAGCGGTTGCCGCCGAGGGCTTCCAAGCCCTTTTCGTTGACAAAGGATGCGACGGAGATCCGGCCGATTTCCTGCGCTTCAATCGCGCCGGCAAAAGTCGCAGATACCAACCCTTCACCGGTGATCGTCACTTGGCGGGCGTCATCCGGCACCGTGATTTCCGGGATCAGCGGATACCCCTCCGCGGTGACGATCAATCCATCCGGTCCCTTGCGGAAGCTGCCATCCCGGGTGAAAGCGGAAGTGCCGTCGGGCAACTGGACCTCGAACCATCCACGCCCTTGAAGGGCGAGATCGAACTCGTTCTCGGTCTGCTTCAGCGTGCCCTGCTTCATGTCCATGGCGATGGAGACGGTGCGGACACCCAGCCCCACCTGCACGCCTGTCGGCTGGACCGACCCGTTATCGGCGGCAGCAGCGCCAGGCCGCTGCAACTGCTCATAGAAAAGGTCCGCAAACTCCGCGCGCCGCGGCGCGAAGGCGGTGGTGCTCATGTTGGCGATGTTGTTGGAAACGACAGCCACCCGCTGTTGCTGGGCAAGCATCCCCGTTGCGGCGATTTTCAGGGCTTGCATTGTACTCTCCTTCGCTTCTTGGCAATCGCTCAGCCGTGACGCGGCGCTTAGGCCGAACGGCCCATCACCTGCGTTGCTCGCTGCTGGCGTTCGTGTTCCGCCTGCGTCAGTCTGGCGGCGTATTCGTAGGCACGCTGGATTTCGATCATCTCCGCCAATTCCTCGACGGGGGAGACGTTCGACGCTTCAAGCACGCCCTGGCGCACCTGCGCCCCCAACAACGGTTCCGGCTCGTCCAGCGGGCGGAACAGCCCATCGCCCTCGCTGGCGACGGCAGCGTTGACCACGCCAATCTGGGCGAGGATCCGGCCGTTCGCCGTAAGCGTGCCATCCGGTGCAACGCTGATCGCGCCGGCATCCGGCGGCAGTTCGACAGGCGCGCCGCCGACATCCAACATTGGGTCGCCGGCCGACGTCACCAGGGTGCCTTCCGGGTTCTGGGAAAAGCGACCGTTGCGAGTAAGACGCAAACCTTCGGCGGTCTCCACCTGGAAATACCCCTCGCCCTCAATCGCCATGTCGAGGGCGTTGCCAGTGGAGCCCAGAGTTCCCTGGCGCAAGTCCAACGGGGTAGCCGACAGCCGGGTGGCCTGAGGTTGGTCTACGACGGCGAGGCCGGAACCCCGGACCCCGGCAATCGCGAGGTGGCGTTTGAAGCCCGTCGTCGAGAGATTGGCGAGATTGTTCGCAACCACATCCATG
>CAYYSC010000170.1:0-7141 GCA_964474065.1 uncultured Rhodospirillales bacterium
AGCCTGCATCGGCGGCAAAGAAGGGAAACAGCCCGAACATCGCCCCGGTAAGCGCCCCGGAAGCCACGGCCGCAGCGATTCCAACCGGTGAAATCCGCACGAGATCGATCAGACGCAATCGAACGGGCGGCGGCAATTCCGGCTGCGCCCGCTGCGTCAGGGCGAGGGGGAGAATGGCAGCCATCGCCAGCATCCCGGCAATGGAGAATGCCTCGAACGAAGCGATATCGAGCACGCCCAATAGGCCCTGCCCCCCGGTCATCCCAAGGTAGACGACCACCATGTAGGCACCGAACACAGACCCGCGGGTCGTGTTATCCGCCGACATGTTGAGCCAGCTTTCCATCACCAAGAAAGCCAGTACGAGCGCCACACCGGCAATGAAACGAAGGACGATCCACGCTAATGGATCGGGAACAAGCGGCACCAACAGGATGGACATGGAGGCGACGGCCGCCATTGCCGAAAACCCGCGAATCTGGCCGGAACGCGCCATCAGGCGATGGCCGAGCCGCGACCCCGCAACCTGGCCGAGGAAATAGGCAGTCGTAATCAGGCCGGTCACCTGCGCCGACGCTTCCAGCTGAGCAAGGCGCACCGACAAAATAGTGCTCATGAGCCCTTGGCTGAGCATCATCAACAGCGCAGCAAGCAGGATCGGCCGGAAGGGGCCAAGCGCGTGGAAAATGGGGAGGCCTCCTTCAGACGGGCGTTCCAGGGCTCGCCCGTCGAGCCGGCAACGCGCCTATGGCAGATGCTGCGCGGCGATATAGTCGTCTGCCTGCATTTCCATCAAGCGCGACGCAGTGCGCTGGAAGGCAAAGGATGTCTCGCCCGCCGGGTTCAACTCATGCGGCAGGGCCTCCGCAGAACAAACCAAGTTCACCTTCGCTTCATAAAGCGCGTCAATCAGCGTGACGAACCGCTTGGCTTCGTTACGCTTTTCAGGCGGCAGCATCGGGATTCCGGATAGGACGACCGTGTGGAACCGACGCGCAATTGCGAGATAGTCTGCCGCACCCAGCGGGCGGGCGCACAGCTCTTCGAACGTGAAGCGGGCCGCTCCTTTCGCAACAACCGGCGCTTTCAGTTTCCGCCCCCGAACCTCCAGAATTTCAGCGTGGGGCTCGGCTCCGTCCGTAATGTCAGCGAAGGCTCTGTCGAGCGCCGCATCTGCGTCCTCGTCCAGCGGCGTGTAATACGTCGAGCGGCCCCGCAACCGATCGAGACGATAGTCGGTTTCCGATTCGAGCTCGTGTAAGTCGAGTCTGTCCTCTATCAATTTAATAAAGGGCAGGAAGCGCTCCCGCTGCAATCCTTCCTTGTAAAGATTGGACGGCGCGACGTTCGAGGTCGCTACGACCACCACCCCATTCGAAAACAAGGCCTCGAACAGACGGCCCAGAATCATCGCATCGGCGATATTCTCGACCTGAAACTCGTCGAAGGCGAGCAAGGTCGCCTGCGATGCGATCTCCCGCGCCACATCCGGGATCGGATCGCCCTCGCCGCCCCCCTTGCGGCGCGCATGCACCCGTTCCTGCACTTCCTGCATGAATGCGTGGAAGTGCACCCGTCGCTTCTGCTCGACTGGTGCAGTTTCGAAAAACAGGTCCATTAACATGGACTTGCCCCGCCCTACCTCACCGAAAATGTAAAGACCACGCGGCCCTTCGGTGGGCTTCACCTCATCCTTTCCGCTGAACAGCCGCCCAAAAAAGCCTCTCCGTTCCGGCGGGGGCGCCGCCGGCTCGTATCCTTTGAGTTCGTCGTACAGCACCTGCAAGCAGGCAGCCGCTTCGCGCTGCGCCGGGTCGGGCTTCAACGTGCCGTCTTGGATCAATCGGGCGTAGGCCGAGGCGGGACCGTGGGTCATGATCTCTCGGGAAAGCCGGAAGGAAACCCAGCCCGCTACGCACGCGCGCTGCCGGTGTCAAGTCTCCGCCGCTCAAAGAGCAGTGCCAACGGTGGGCCAAAGCGACCGCTTGCCCGCGCCCGAGCAATGCCGTTTCTTTCTCCATCGCCGTTCGTTTGGAGTTCCTGCACCATGCCTGACCTGCCCAGCCAAGCCCGCATCGTCGTCGTTGGCGGCGGCATTGTCGGTTGCTCCGTTGCCTACCACCTCGCCCGCTTGGGCGAACATGATGTACTGTTGCTCGAACAGGGGCAACTTTCGGGTGGCACCACTTGGCATGCCGCCGGCTTGGTCGGCCAATTGCGCGCAACCCACAACCTGACCCGCTTGGCCAAGCACGGAACCGAACTCTACGAACGCCTGGAGGAAGAGACCGGCCAGGCGACCGGTTTCCGCCGCACCGGCTCGCTCTCGGTCGCCCGCACTCCTGCCCGGACAGAAGAACTCCGCCGCGGTCTCGCCATGGCGGGATGTTTCGGCGTCGAAATGCACGAGATTGCGCTTGCCGAAGCGCAGGCAAAGGTTCCTTTGATGGCGGTGGACGATCTGGACTCGGCCTTCTGGATCCCGGGCGACGGCATGACCAACCCCACCGATACCACCCAGGCGCTCGCCCGCGGAGCGCGCCAGGGTGGCGTGACAGTCATGGAAGGCGTCAAGGTGACCGGGATTGAGCGGGCCGGCCGGAGCCCGGCGGCCGTCATGACCGACTTCGGCCGGATCGCCTGCGAGCAGGTGGTGCTGGCGGGTGGTCTCTGGACTCGGGAACTTGCCCGACCCCTCGGGGTTGCCGTGCCGCTGCACGCGGCCGAGCACATGTATGTCGTCACCCGCCCGATCGACGGCGTGGTCCGAAACCAACCCGTTTTGCGCGACCCGGACGGCTATATCTACGTCAAGGAGGAAGTGGGTGGGCTTGTGCTCGGTGGCTTTGAGCCGCACGCAAAACCATGGGGAACGCGCGAAGTGCCGGATAATTTTGTCTTCCAGCTGCTGCCGGAGGACTGGGACCAGTTCGAAGTCTTCATGAACAGCGGGCTTGAGCGCCTCCCCTGCCTGGAGACAGCTCAAATCCGTCAACTGCTGGTGGGGCCGGAGAGCTTCACGCCGGACAATGCCTATTGCCTCGGCGCCGCGCCCGGATGGCAGGGCCTTTACGTTGCCGCCGGCTTCAACTCGGTCGGCATCGCGTCGGCTGCAGGCGCCGGCATGGCGCTGGCGGAATGGATCGCCGCGGGCGAGTCCACGATGGATATTGCCGACATCGACATCCGCCGCTTCCACGGGTGGGAATGGAACCGGACCTATCTCGCGGACCGGGTGACCGAGACCGTGGGCACGCTCTACGCCATGCACTGGCCCTACCGGCAGATGGCTACGGGTCGCGGCGTGCGGCGCTCGCCCCTGCACGAGACATTGAAGGCGGAAGGCGCCTGCTTCGGGCAGGTCGCTGGCTGGGAGCGGCCGAATTGGTTCGCCCTCCCGGATCAAAAGCCCGAATATCAATATGCCTGGGGCCGGCAAAACTGGTTCGAAAACCACCGTCGCGAGCATATGGCGGTGCGAGAGGCCTGCGGCCTGTTCGACATGGCCAGTTACGGCAAGCTGTTGCTGCAAGGCCGTGACGCGGAGCGCGTGCTTTCGCGGTTGTGCGCGAACCATGTAACCGTGCCGCCCGGCCGGATCGTCTACACCCAAATGTTGAACAGTCGAGGCGGCATCGAAGCCGACTTGACCGTCGCCCGGCTTGATGAAGACCGCTTCCTGATTGTGAGTTCCTGCGCGTCCACCGGGCGCGACCGGGCCTGGATAGGAGATCATATCGAGGCGACCGACCATGCCTTCCTGACGGACGTCACCAGCGGCACGGGTGGCTTCTCTGTCATGGGCCCCAATTCCCTGCCGGTGCTGGAGGAGGCCAGCGGGGAGACGCTGGACGATGCCGCGTGTCGTTTCGGTCACTGGATCGATCTGGAAATCGGTTTCGCCACCGTTCGCGCCATGCGCATCACCTATGTCGGCGAGCGCGGCTTCGAGCTTTACATGCCGAGCGAGATGGTTCCGCACGCCTTCGAAACGATCCGCGCGGCGGGAGCCAACCATGGTTTGGTGCTGGCAGGCTACCACACGCTCGACTCCTGCCGGATCGAAAAGGCCTTCCGTCACTGGGGCCATGATGTCGGCCCGGACGACACGCCACTCGAAGCCGGGCTTGGCTTCGCCGTGAAGAGCGAGGCGAATTACATCGGCCGCGACGCCATCGAACGCCAGCGCCAGGAGGGAGTAAGGCGCGTCATGCGCCAGTTCCGCCTGGAGCATCCCGACATACACCTATTTCACGATGAGGCGATCTGGCACGAGGGAACGCTGGTCGGGCGGATCACCAGCGGCAATTATGGGCATGCGCTTGGCGGAGCGATCGGCATGGGTTATGTCCCCCGCGCTCTAGCCGATGCTGAAAAATTCGTCATCCAGGTTGGAAATCGCATGGTTCCGGCTTGCGCCAGCCGCAAGCCGCTGTACGATCCCCGCTCCGCTCGCGTACGTGGCTGATTTGGCATCGACGTTATGTTTCGCTGAAAACCATCAGCGCGACACAAATTCTTCCTGACACCGGGAAATTTGTAAGATAATTTCCCGCCTTAAATGACCGGTAAAATTTTAACAGGAGTCCTGCGCCATGGCCGAAGCTGGGCTTATCCCATTTGACGACCGCGACGGTCTAATCTGGTTCGATGGAAAACTGGTGCCCTGGCGCGAGGCGCAGCTGCATGTGCTTAGCCACGGTCTGCACTACGCGAGCGCCGTGTTCGAGGGTGAACGGTGTTATTCGGGGAATATTTTTGCCTGCACAGAACATTCGGAACGGTTGCGCAAGTCCGCGCAAATCCTGGGCTTTGAGGTTCCCTTTACCGTCCAGGAACTGGACGCGGCGAAATACGAAACGCTCGCGGCCAAAAACCTCAAAGACGCCTACGTCCGCCCCATCGCCTGGCGCGGCAGCGAGATGATGGGTGTGTCCGCCCAGCTCACCAAGATCCACGTCGCCATCGCCTGCTGGGAGTGGCCGAGCTATTTCTCGCCCGAAGCGCTGATGAAGGGCATTCGGATGAAAACCGGCCCCTGGCGCCGCCCGCCGCCGGAAAGTGCGCCCGTTCACTCGAAGGCGACAGGCCTCTATATGATTTGCACGCTCTCGAAGCATTGGGCCGAGGAACAAAAAATAGACGACGCCATGATGCTGGATTGGCGCGGTTTTGTTTCGGAGGGAACGGGAGCGAACATTTTTCTGAACATCGACGGCAAGCTGCACACGCCGACCCCGGATTGTTTCCTCAACGGCATCACGCGCCAAACGGTCATGCGTATTGCGCGCGAGCATCAGATCGAGGTCGTGGAACGGCACATTCCGACTGAGGACCTGGCGAAAGCCAGCGAGTGTTTCGTGACCGGCACCGCGGCCGAGGTGACGCCGGTCGGCCGGATCGACGACAATACCTTTACGGTTGGCGAGATGACCCAGACACTGATGAACGCCTACTCCAAGCTGGTGCGCTCCGGCCCGGCGGCCTGAGATACAGGCTCCCCTCGCCGGAATGAAGCCTCACCAAGTGGCCTAACATAATAGCACAGCGCCCCCGTTTACGGCGGGCACCATGCTAAGCGTGTGCGACGAATTCCAGCATCACGCCGCAGGCATCGTCCGGATGAATGCGGAGGCTGCCGTCGAACAGGTGCTCCGCCACGATATGGTGGCCAGCTAGATATTGCTCGGTTGCGCCCAGATCTTTGACTGCGATGCGCATGGCATACCATCGCGGCAGCGGTCCTTTCGGCACCGGCGCGCCGATATGCAGAACCGGGAAGGAATCCGGCGTGGTGACGTGCACCCGGCCTTTCGGCAGGTGCGCGCTGAAGCCGTACGGCGCGTCGTGAAGCGTGTCGGCGCCATAGACCTTCGCCAACGCCGCCCGCGCTGGTTGAAGGTCCTCGACGATGGCCGTCACTGAGGCGAGCGCCGTTGCTCCATTGCGATGCTGCAGCCAAGCAGGCGTGCGCATCAACTCCGGCGTCCGGTGGCAGCAAAAGAACGTCCAAATGCCGGCCGTTTCCTCCTTCGGGATCATCACATTGTGGAACGTCACCATGCCCGCCGGCTGATCTTGAGGCCGTTCCAGCAGGACGGGCCCTTCGACCGGCAGCCCGGCGCCGTTCAGGTCCGCTGCCGTGGCATCCGCGTCGGAACTGCCATTGGCCAGCCGTTGGAAGCCCTCGCCGCGCGTTGCCAGAAAGTCCTTGAAGCCGAAATCCGGGAGATCGGGAGCGTTCATCCCGAGCAATTCCAGGTAGGTGTCCGGGAACATAATACAGTAGTTCGCCGTCGCCCGATTCCGGTGATCGCCCATAGGCACGTTGGTAAAACCCAGCTTGTTGTAGGCGGCGCGCGCCTTTTCGAGGTCGTGGACGGCGATAACGGCATGATCGAGGCCCAGAAGGTCTTTGCGCATGACCGAAGATTCCTCATATGATGGGCGGTGGCTGATGATGTTAGCTTGATTGCTGCTGCCGTAAACCCGGTGGGTTGGGAGGATGCATGCGCCGCGTGGTGCTCCGTACGTCTGGAATAGCGTTGTTGCTGTCGGGCTTGGTGGTGTTTCCGCTGCCCATCCCCTTCGGCCTCCTGATGATCGCAACGGGTTTGGTGCTGCTGATTGGCAACAGCGAGTCGGCCTCCGGCGTATTACAGCGTGCCCGTCGGCGCTGGCGTCTGCTCAACCATTGGCTGCGCCGCGCAGGAGCAGTCTTGCCGCGGCGAATGCATCGCATCCTGGCGGCTACCGATCCGCGTCGTCGGCCGCGAGGCGTGCGGCCGTGAACGGCAGGAAATTGCCGAACGCCGACAGACGGTTCGTCCGCAATGGAGAGGTGCCAGCGGAAACGGTCAAATCGCTTGAGGGAATGCCGGAGAGCGCGGCGGGCCGGTTGGCGATCAAGCCGCTGGTGGTGAGTGAGAGAACCGGGTTTCTCGAAGTGCACCGCATAAAGGGCCTAATCGACCCGGAGCACGCGCACTCCGACCATGAGTCGATCTGCTATCTCGTCAGTGGCAGAATGCGCGTTGTCATCGCCGGCGAGGAGTTTATCGCCGAACCCGGTGACACGTGGATCCATCCGGCAGGCGTTCGCCATTACCACGAAACGCTCGAAGATTCGGTCCAAATCGAG